>CAJTUR010000017.1 GCA_910579535.1 uncultured Bacilli bacterium | reverse complement strand
CCCACTAAAATTTCTTAATGTTTATTTTTTTCTCCCCACTAAATTATCTAGAGCCACTATTTTAAGCTACTCTTCCTAAACCATCATTGCTAGGAGTCAAAGTAAGACCATTATCAAATTCATAAATATTTGCATTTTCAATGGTTTCATCGATTGGTTCACCAGGTAATACCTCATCTAAATCATCAAAATAGTCCTCTTCCTTTACAATTTCAGGTACTTTTTCTTCTATTTTAAAATCCTCAGGTTTAAATTCATCTTCATCAAAATTTCTCATTTGATTTTGTATAACAAAATTTTCTTTACTAATGGTTTCTTCTGTTAATTCCTTTTTATCAATTAATTCCATACAAATATCGACTGGAATACCCAATTGACTTGCAATTTCTCTAACAATTTTAGCTTTTTCCTCTTTTTCCATTTCACTATTTGCGATAAATGTATCAATTTCTAAAAGTAAATCTTCAGCTTCTTTCTTATATATTGCATTTTTATCAAGAACGGTATCAATCTCTCTTTGCAAGACAATTGAATTTTGTACTTTTGCTGGCCAAATACGACGACCATTTAAATAAACCATACTAATTTGTTCAGCGAAGAAAGTTCCAAGTTCACGCCATAAATTCTTTTCAATTTCTTTTTTCAATTCTTCAATTTCATTTTTCGTTTCTTCATCAATAATAAGTTGCCTTTGTTTTTCAGCTAAATTAAGTGAATCTGCTCTTAAAACGGCTGAAGGATTAAAAGAGGCCCCTAAAAGCTTATTTTCATTATAAAAATTCAAATTTAAAGGAATCGTAAACCAACCGTTTTCTTTTGCCCAAGTAAGGGTAGGAATACGATGAATATCAATTCTTCTCAACTCTTCAATTTTATTAAACCCTGTCATATCCTCAAGTAATCTCGCTTTTAACTCATCTCTTTTTGCTTCATCACTTAAATCGACACTAAAACCTTCTTTTTGAGCACTGTCTTTAACATAGGAAGAATAATTACTATTAACATTAACAACAAAATGTTCAAAATTATTAAGTTTAGCAAGTTTTCTTAAAAGAGATTCAATTAAATACAAAAGATCTTTATCACTAGCTAGTCGCAAATAAGTTTTTCGTTGATACATCACACGAGGATTATTTAAATCTTCTTTTCTATTAATAGCTTCAATAAGTTTTTCTATAATCTTTTTACGATAATCTTCAATAGAAGTTTCGGCCAAGCGATTTCTTTTTTCTTCAACGGTTTTTAATTCAACTTGAATTTCTTCAATCTTGCCTTGAATTGTTTGTTGTTGATAATTAATCGATGTCTCTTGCTCTTTTGCTCTTTTCTCAGCTGTAGCACGAATTTCTTTTCTTTGATCACTCATTTTTTTAGCTTGAGCTAAATCCTCATCAGTTGCAGTTCCAACAATATATTTTTTCTTTATTTTCTCTATCTCTCGTTCTAATTCTAAATATTCAGCAGTAGCTAAATCCACTTTTTTAGCGGCTTCTAATTTATCATATTGCTCTCGATATTTCGTAATTTCTTCAATTTTAGCAGCACAATTGACCTCCAAAGAATTTAAAATTCCTGTCCGATCTAAATCAATTTCACTTTCATGAGCATTCTCAATTCGATTTTTTGCATAACTAGTCATAAACGTTTTCAATTGCTCAATTTTTTGTTTATAAAGCAAATCACTAGCAATAATTTCTTTTTTCTTATCTTCTAATTTTTTGAAACGTCCACTAATTTCAATAATTTGCTCTTCATCATTCACTATTTTAGCAAACTCTAACTCGCTATCAATACCAGCTAATTTTAAGCTAATCTTATTAAGTTCAGATTCACTATTTTTCAAATGCTTTTTATATTCTTTATCAACCTGCGCAATTGCTGCAACGATTTCACTCTTACTTAGCATAATTACTCTCCTATCTTTTGTATCACTTCAATTAAAGATTTTGTTTCCTCAATGGATAATCCTCTAAAAAAATTTTCCCATTCTTCAGGGGGTAACGCTAATATCTTATCTATTTCCGTCATATAAAAAACACTCTCTTTCTATTATTAATAATACCCTTTTTTTTTTAATATAGCAAGATAAAATCTAACATTTTTTTATTTTCTTTTCTTTTGATGTAAAGTGTCAAAAAAAAGAAGAATTAATTTTCTTCTAATTCTATAAGTTCTTCTCCTAATAAGGCTTCACTATCATCCATTAATTTTTCTTCTAAGAATTCACTAGGTTCATCTTCCATAAATTCTTTTTGAAGAAGTATCTCAATGTCACTATATTGTTTAGCACCTGTTCCAGCTGGAATAAGTTTACCAATAATAACATTTTCTTTAAGACCACGAAGTTGATCCACTTTTCCTTTAATCGCAGCATCCGTTAAAACTCGAGTCGTTTCTTGGAATGAAGCCGCAGATAAGAATGAATCGGTTTCCAAACTTGATTTAGTAATACCTAACATAATCGGTCTACCTTTAGCTGGAACACCACCTCTTAAAATAACTGGCTTATTTCCATTCGTAAATTCTCTCATAGATAAAGTTAAACCTTCTACAAATTCTGTATCTCCAGAATCAATAATACGAACTTTATTAATCATTCGTGAAACAATAATTTCAATATGTTTATCTGAAATATCCACACCTTGTAATTTATAAACCAATTGAATTTCTTTCAAAATATATTCTTGAGCAGTAATAGGATCCGTTACAGCAAGTAATTCTTTAGGGCTAATAGCACCTTCTGTTAATTTATCTCCAGCATTAACAACATCACCAACATTGACACGAACTTTCATATTATAATTGGTAATATGATCCCTTACTTCAACATCATTGGCAATAACAATTTTATATTTTCCATTTTGATCTTCAATTGTTTCAATTTTACCATTAATTTCGGCAATAGTAGCTTTTCCTTTTGGATTTCTTGCTTCAAATAATTCTTCTACTCTTGGAAGACCTTGTGTAATATCGGCATCTCCACCATGAGCAACACCACCAGAGTGGAAAGTACGCATGGTAAGTTGGGTACCAGGTTCACCAATAGATTGAGCAGCCATAATACCAACAGCTTCTCCAGTCTCAACTAAATTTCCAGTAGCCAAGTTACGTCCATAACATTTTTGACAAACACCGTTTTCACATTTACAGGTTAAAATACTTCGAATTTCTACACGTTTAATACCCGCTTTTTCAATTTTAGAAACAATATTCTCGGTGATCATTTCCCCTTTTTCTAATAAAATTTCTTTTGTTTCTGGGTGAATAATCTTCTTCGCTGAATACCTTCCTAAAATTCTTTCTGAAAGAGGCTCAATGACTGAACCATCTTTATCATTAATTAAATCATAAACTTCAACACCATTAATCGAACCACAATCGAATTCTCTTACAATAATGTCTTGAACAACATCAACAAGTCGTCTTGTTAAATATCCAGAATCGGCGGTACGTAACGCTGTATCAGCACTTCCTTTACGTGATCCATGACTCGATAAGAAGAATTCGGATACATTAAGTCCTTCAATAAAGTTTGAAGTAATTGGAATTTCAACCGTAGAACCATCTGGTTTTGCCATCAATCCACGCATACCAGCAAGTTGAACGAAGTTAGAAATCGATCCACGAGCCTTACTATTCATCATCATAAATAATGGATTATCAAAATCATCTTTGGACATAGCTTGAAGTTCTTCTTTAATTTTATCTTGTTGAATCGTCCATGTCTCGATAACGTTATTATAACGTTCTTCTTCTGTAATTAAACCACGTTTAAATTGTTTATTAATTTTTTCAACGATTTGATTTCCTTCTTTAATCACATTATCTTTAGTCTTACTAATCATGATATCCGCAGCAGATACAGTAATACCAGCAATCGTTGAATATTTAAAACCTAAATCCTTTAAACGATCAAGCATAATTGACGTTTCTGTGGTCTTATATCTCTTAAACACTTGAGCAATAATTTTTTCTAAATTACTCTTAATAAAAGGTTTAACCAATTCACGATTTTTAATCTCTTCTTTAATATTACTTCCCATACTTAAGAAATATTTATTTGGGGTAATCCCTTCAATATTTTCTTTTGTTGGTTCATTAATAAATGGGAAAGTATCAGGTAAAATTTCATTAAAAATAATTTTTCCACAAGTCGTAATTAAATATTTGTCTTTTTGTTCATCTGTAAACAATTTATGTTTGAAAGAACGTACAGGTAAGACAATTCTAGTATGAAGGGTAATCTCTTTTCGCTCATAAGCCATTAACACTTCATTTGGATCTTTATAAGCTTTTCCTTCATTCTCCTCCAAAGCTTTTTCCATTGTTAAATAACAATTTCCAAGCACCATATCTTGAGAAGGAGTAACTATAGGTTTACCATCTTTCGGATTTAAAATATTATTAGCTCCTAACATTAAAATCCGAGCTTCAGCTTTAGCCTCTTCCGATAATGGAACGTGTACAGCCATTTGGTCTCCATCAAAATCGGCATTAAACGCTGCACATACAAGAGGATGCAAACGAATAGCTTTACCACCAACAAGTTTAGGTTCAAAAGCTTGAATACCTAATCTATGAAGAGTTGGAGCACGGTTTAACATAACAGGATGCTCTGTAATCACTTCTTCAACAACATCCCAAACACTATCGTCTCTTGCCTCAATTAACTTTTTAGCTCCTTTGATATTATGAGCAAGGCCTTTATCTACCAGACCATGAATAACATGCGGTTTAAATAACTCTAAAGCCATTTCTTTTGGAATACCACATTGATACATTTTAAGATTCGGACCAACAACGATAACACTACGTCCAGAATAATCCACACGTTTACCAAGTAGATTTTGACGGAAACGCCCTTGTTTACCTTTTAACATACTTGATAAACTTTTTAGTGGTCGATTTCCAGCTGCTGTAACGCTTCTTCCACGACGTCCATTATCAAATAAACTATCCACCGCTTCTTGAAGCATTCTTTTTTCGTTTTGAACAATTATGGTTGGAGCCCCAAGTTCTAAAAGTTTCTTCAAACGATTATTACGATTAATAATTCTTCGGTACAAATCATTTAAATCACTCGTGGCAAATCTTCCACCATCTAATTGAATCATTGGTCTAAGTTCTGGTGGAATAACAGGCAACACATTTAAAACCATCCACTCAGGTTTATTATTCGATTCTTGGAAGGATACCAAACAATCAAGACGTTTAACCAAACGAATTCTTTTTTGTCCGGTTGCCGTTTCAAGCTCTTTTCTAAGTTCATCAACTTCTTTATCAATATCCACTTCTTTTAAAAGTTCTTGTATGGCTTCAGCACCCATTCCAACACGGAAAGAAGATCCATACTTTTCATAATAAGCACGATATTCTTTATCTGATAAAGTTTGTTTCTTTCCTAAAGGTGCACTACCTGGATCAATCACCACATAACTAACAAAATATAAAACTTCTTCTAAATCTCTTGGAGACATATCTAAGACTAAACCCATTTTTGATGGAACGCCTTTAAAAAACCAAATATGACTACAAGGGCTTGCAAGTTCAATATGTCCCATACGTTCACGACGCACTTTTGATTTTGTAACTTCAACACCACAACGATCACACACGACATTTTTATATCTTAATCGTTTATATTTTCCACAACTACATTCATAATCTTTCGTAGGACCGAAAATCTTCTCACAGAAAAGACCATCTCTTTCTGGTTTTAATGTACGATAATTAATAGTCTCTGGTTTTTTAATCTCTCCATAAGACCATTCACGAATTTTTTCTGGAGAAGCAATCCCTATTTTAATACCTTTAAAATTATTGACAGCTATCATAGGTCATCCCCCTCTTCTAAGTCACTTTCCAGATCTCCTGGAAATTCCAAATGATCTAAATCATCTTCTTCAAATTCATCTTCTTCATCTAAAAATTCTTCTTCATTTTGAGTCGTCTCTTCTACAGACTCTTCTCTTTCACTTGGTGTACTCGCATCAATTTCATCAATACGAATGGTGTCTTCTTTATCTTCCTCTTCTTCAATATCTTTTAAATCTAATAAATGATTTTCATTATCTAAAATTTGAATATCTAAACCTAAAGCTTGGAATTCTTTAATCAATACTCGGAAAGATTCTGGTACACCAGCTTGATTAACCGTTTTACCTTTAACTAAAGATTCATAAACTTTAACACGTCCTACCACATCATCAGACTTAATAGTTAAAATTTCTTGCAGAACATGAGCCGCACCATAAGCATAAAGTGCCCAAACTTCCATTTCTCCAAAACGTTGTCCACCAAATTGTGCTTTACCACCTAAAGGTTGTTGAGTAACTAAACTATAAGGTCCTGTAGCACGAGCATGCAACTTGTCATCAACCATGTGATGAAGTTTAACCATGTACATAACCCCTACATTAATTTTATGTTCAAACGGTTCTCCTGTTTTACCATTAATAAGCTCGACTTTACCATCTTCACTCATACCCGCTTCACGCATTTCTTCATGGATATCATCAAGAGTAGCTCCATCAAATACTGGTGTTGCGTATTTAACACCTAATTTTTTTCCAGCCATACCTAAATGAACTTCTAAAATTTGTCCAATATTCATACGACTTGGAACACCTAGTGGATTAAGCATGATATCAACAGGCGTTCCATCTGGTAAATAAGGCATATCCTCTTCTGGTAATACTAAACTAATAACACCTTTATTACCATGACGACCACTCATCTTATCTCCAACTTGAATCTTACGTTTTTGAATAATATAAACACGAATAATTTTGAAAACTCCAGCTGGCATATCGTCACTATTTTCTTTAGTATAGACTTTAACATCATGGACAATACCATCAGCACCATGTTCTACTTTTAAAGATGTATCACGTACTTCACGTGTTTTTTCTCCAAAAATAGCATGTAATAATTTTTCTTCACTTGTTAATTCTTGTACCCCTTTTGGAGTTACCTTACCAACTAGAATATCGCCTTCTTTAACTTCAGTACCTATTCTTACAATACCCTCAGCATTTAAATTTCTTCTTGCTTCTTCACCCACATTTGGAATATCTCTGGTAATTTCTTCTGGTCCGAGTTTCGTATCACGACATTCAATTTCATACCTTTCAATATGTAAAGAAGTATAAACGTCATTTTTAACCAAATTTTCATTTAAAATAACCGCATCTTCATAGTTATAACCATTATACGTCATGAACGCAACAGTCATATTTTTACCTAAAGCCAGTTCGCCATTTTGAGTACTCGGTCCATCCGCAATGACTTGTCCCACATGAACACTGTCCCCCACTTTAACTAAAGGATGATGATTTAAACTACTTGAAGCATTGGTTCTTTCAAAATTAGCCAAATAATACGTTTCTTTTCCTTTTGGACTTTTAATAACAATTTTTAAAGCATCTGCGTATTCAACAACACCATCTGTTTTAGAAACAACAGTACTTCCAGAATATTTAGCTGCAACATGTTCAACACCTGTTCCAACAATTGGCGAATCACAAGTCAAAAGAGGCACAGCTTGACGTTGCATGTTCGCACCCATCAATGTACGATTGGCATCATCGTAATCAAGGAAAGGAATACAACTCGTTGTAATAGCTACTAATTGACTTGGTGCCACATCTACAAAATTAACTTGTTCACGTTTACACATGACGTTATCGCCATTAATACGTACCAAAACTTCATCTTCTACAATTCTATTGCTATCATCAAGTTTAACTGTTGCTTGAGAAATATAATAATCTGCTTCTTCATCCGCTGTCATATAAACAATCTCATCCATTTGTACAACACCATCAATAACTTTACGATAAGGTGTTGTAATAAATCCATATTCGTTAATTTTAGCATAACCAGCTAATGAGGTAATAAGACCGATATTTTGACCTTCTGGAGATTCAATTGGACAAATTCTTCCATAGTGAGAAGCATTAACATCTCGAACATCCATTCCCGCACGATCTCTTGATAATCCACCAGGACCAAGACTTGACAAACGACGTTTATCGGTTAACTCAGCAATAGGATTAATTTGATCCATAAATTTAGACAATTGTGAAGAACCGAAGAATTCTTTCAAAACCGCTGTTACAGGACGAATATTAATTAATGATTTTGGCGTCACTGCATCAATTTCTTGAGTGGTCATACGTTCACGAATGACTCTTTCCATACGAGACATTCCCACTTTAAATTGATTTTGAATAAGTTCTCCTACTTGACGGACACGACGATTTCCCAAATGATCGATTTCATCAACATTTCCAATACCATCATGTAAATTTAAATAATAAGAAATAGAAGCATAAATATCTGAAATAGTCAGTCTTTTAATATCAAGAGTTGGATCATTTCCAATAACCTTAATCACTTTTTCACTGTTATTCTTATCATAAACCAAAATTTCTTGAATTTGATCGTAGCTATCCAATTCTTCATTTATAATGGTTTTCTTCATTCCAAATCCATATTTTAGAATTGGTTTTATTTTTTCTAATACTTCTTTAGTTACAATTTCTCCTTTTTTAGCTACAATTTCACTACCCTCTTTAATATCAATAGCTAAAGTTGTATTTAAAAGACGATCCGCTACATTTAATTTTTTATTAAATTTATATCGACCAACACGTGCTAAATCATAACGGAAATGATCAAAAAATCTCGTAACCAATTGATTTTTAGCACTATCAAGTGTCGCTGGTTCTCCAGGACGTAATTTTTCATAAATCTCAATAAGTGCTTCATCTGTATTTTTAGTACTATCCTTAAGTAAAGTATTTTCTAAATAATCGTTTTCTCCAAAAACACTTTTAATATCTTCATCATTAGATAAACCTAGTGCTCTTAAAAAGGTTGTAACTGGAACCTTTCTAGTTCTATCAATTCTGACATACATAACATCTCTTGCGTCTAACTCATATTCAAGCCAAGTCCCACGGTTAGGAATCACTTCTCCACTAATAATACGACGACCATTTTTATCAATTTCTCTTTTAAAATAAATACTTGGTGAACGAACAAGTTGAGAAACAATTACACGCTCTGCCCCATTAATAATGAATGTTCCAGCATCCGTCATTAAAGGCATATCGCCTAAGAAAATTTCTTGTTCTTTTACTTCGCCTGTTTCATGAATAAACACTCTTGCTTGTACCTTTAAAGGCGCAGCATAATTGACCATTCTTTCCTTTGATTCTTTAATAGAATATCTAGGCGTATCAAAAGAATAGTCACCAAAATCGATAGTCACATTTCCTGTAAAACTTTCAACTGGAAACAATTCTTCGAATGTCTCCTTAATGCCTTCTTCTAAAAACCAATTATAAGATTTTTTTTGAACTTCCAATAAATCAGAAAGTTCCATTGTATTTTTTGACTTTGAAAAGCTTCTTCTTTGAGAATAATCTCCAAATTTTTTTAATTTAAAAGCCACGATTTCACCCCATCTAACATATTTTTTTAACTAACAAATTTCCTAAAAAATTTAACACGTCACCAATTTATAATTTTAACAGTGTTATATTTTAATGTCAACTGATTTTTGCTTTCATAACATAAAAACCTTTTTCTTTTTTTTGAATGGATACCCAATACTCTTTTTCCATTTCTTTAATAATACTTTTTGCACCTTGATCTTTTCGAATCACAAACCATAAAACCCCTTGCTCACTCAAATGATTTTTTGCCTCATTTAAAATAGCTAAAACCACTTTTTTTCCCGCCCGAATGGGAGGATTCGTTACGATTAAATCAAAAACCCCGCTCACATTTTGGTAAACATCACTCACATAAGCAACGCCTTTTACTTGATTTTTTTTTAGATTCATTTGTGTCAAATGCACCGCTCGCTTATTGACATCAATAAGCGTGGCGTCTAGATTAAAAAATTTAGATAAAACAATCCCCATAAATCCATAACCACAACCCACATCCAAAATATTTTTATAGCCCTTTTCTTCTTGTAACAAAGTTTCTACTAACAATCGACTTCCAAAATCAATTTTATCTTTTGAAAATACCCCACAATCACTTATAAAGACAAAAGAACAAGCTTGATAGGTATATTTTATCTCTCTTAATTCGCTTTTCATAGTTTCGTTATTTGTAAAATAATGTTCCAAAAAATCACCATTCGTTCTAAAAGATTAACTGTACTCAAAATTATAAAAGAAAAAAAAAGAAAAGTCAATGACAAATCTTCTGAATTCTGTTGACTTTTTTTTATTTTTATGGTTTTATTTTTTAACTCTTTTAAATTTCATTTTAGACAATAAATATTTTTTTAAAAAAACAACTCTCTTTCAAGAATTGTTTTTTTTAAACAACAAATTTTTAGACGTGTAATAATACTCACACCCAGAAACAATAGACAAAATACACGCTAAATAGATAAAAATATCAGCAAATGGAAGACGAATCAATTCAAAAGGAACATTGTAAAATAACATAAAAGAAACACCTATCATCATTAAAATCGTTTTCACTTTCGCCATTTTACTTGCTCCAACAACTTTCCCTTGACTCGCACAAACACATTTAATCGAATCAACAATTGTATCACGAGTAATAATAACAATAGGAATCAAAACTGAAATAAATCCATCATGAGCAAGTAAAATCAAAACTCCATTCACAAGTATTTTATCCGCAATGGCATCCATTACTTTACCAAAATCAGTAACCATATTTTTACTTCGAGCAATATACCCATCAAAAATATCTGTAAGAGAAGCAATAACAAATAAAACCCCTACAATCAAATATTTACTTTCAATCACTACTTTTCCTGCAACAGAAAAAGTGGGAAAAGAAATGCCAAAATGATACCATGGAATAAGTAACAAGACCAAAGTAAAAATCGATAACACAATTCTAAATAAAGTAATTTTATTTGGTAAATTCATTTTTTTCTCCTTACTTGACATAACTAACCGTCTGTGACACTTCTCTATGAATTACGATTTGTTTTACACTCCAAATAAGTGTGATTAAAAACAAAAAGATTCCAATACTATAAAGTAATATATAGATATTTTTAGTACGTTTTTTACTCACCTTAGTATAAGGCGATGCAATTTCTTTCTTTTCATTTTTCACAGAATCCTGAATCTTTTTTTCAATCTCTTTTACAGGAATTTTTGAAGTATACTCAAACATGTATTCATTAAATTCATCAATGATTTTTTCTGAATCAATACCCAAATATTTTGAATAATTATAAATATTATTCTTTAAAACATAAATATCTTTAAAACATCCGATGTTGCCATCTTCAATATTTTGTAAAATAACCTCTTTTATATCCAAATCTTTACTAGCTTCACTTATCGTGACACCAGCTTCCTCCCTGGTAACTCGGAACAACTTTCCAATACCGTTCAAGATTTTTCACTCCTTTATATAAAAATAAATAAACCAAAATAAGCCATGTTCTGTAACACCTTTTAGGTGCGGCAAATATTTATCTACCTAAATAAATTTAGGTCCTCTTTATCGTTCTTTATTCCGACTTAGAAGCTCCCCTACCAAATTTGGGTTTCTCACTCGCGGGGTTTACCACGTTCCACCTAATTCGTTTCCAAATTAGCTCGTCTCTTTGGCACTTTACAAATACTTATACCATTTAAGGTATGTTCTTCGCCGTCAAGAATCCTTGCCTTAGGTTATTTTTTCCCTAAGCACGAACACTACAATCATCACAGATTGTGTGAGCATGGACTTTCCTCTACACAACAAATATGCAGCATTTGCCCTTTGTTTTATTCATCTTTACCAAAAACTATCTTTTCCAATTGACTAATCCGTCTTAATAAATCTACATTATTGACAGGATTTCTTGTACTTCCCTCATCCGCTGCCGCTTCCATACGACTATGAAGTTTATTGTATTCTTGTTTTAACTTTCGATTCTCTTCCGTTAAAGCTTTAATTTCCTTATCCTGTCTTTTAATAATGGTACTAAATTCTGTATAATCAGAAATAATGAGATCCAAAAACTTATCTACTTCTTGAGGACGATAACCTCTTGCATCAATTTTAAAATCTTTTTCTAAAATATCATCAGCAGACAATGAAATCTTATCACTATACAAAATTACCACCTTCTTACAAAGTAATTATAATAAAATATAGCGAATTTTGTCAAGTCACTTATCCTTTTCCTCACTATTATAGTATATGTCTTCTTCTACATTTAGACTTTTCTTTTCTAACAATAATGAACACTCTTTTACTTTCTCTATCATCTCATTAAATAGCTTATCTATTCGTGCCATGACCATCACCATAATAAGAATACTAAATAAAAAAAACGAGAAAAAGAGTTTCGACAAAAGTTAGCAATTTATACCTCTTATTAACACTCGTCCTTTTCCTTTATATTCTTTTAATTTTTTTTCAAAATAATGTTCAAGCATATAGGAATGCATATCACAAACACTTACATCATCTAAATATTTATCATAGACCACTGGTGGAATGATATACAAATCAAACCCTTAAAAACGCATTAAGACTTCTTCATATCTATTTTTATAAAATTTTAAACATGCCTCATAAATTTTTTCAACATTTCTTGCTTTTTGTTTAGATACATTTAACCTAGAAAAGGCACGATATAAAGATATAACCGCATCAAAATACCCTTGAACTAAGGTATTAATATTCGGCTGGTAACTTCGCTTTATCTCCATATTAGTTTTAAACAAATGAAAAAATAGGCTCTTTCTGGAAATTCACAACAAATTGTTTTTCTTTTATTTCCTAATATTAGTGTTATAAATTCTTCCTCAGATAAAGCACAAACCATATCACTAAATACTTTTTCTTCTAACATTTGTTTCATTAAGACCACATTAAAATCGTGAATGGAATTCGCATAAACCCAAAAATCAAGTTCAGTAACAGAGCCCTCTTTTTGGATTTTTTTTTAAATGTTCTACATAACTTTCTTTTTCGTTATAGTACCGCATCGAAATGTCTTTATGATTCATTAATCTTTCTTTAATATAAAGCAAATCTATTCTTAAATTTCCGTCTTTATGCCCTTTTAAATCGTGCCCAACTTCTCCATTTGGATTATAAAGATACCCATCTGTGGTCATATACCATCCTTCAGGAACTCTTTTTCTTTATAATTCAACTTTTTGGGTGTATTTTAATTACTTTTTTCAAATCACTTAAACACCCTTGTAATGTATTTCTTAAATTTATAAAAAAGTCATTATCACTTGGATACAATTTAATAAAATAGTTCAAATAAACCTCATATTCATTTAACTTTCTCATTAAGGAGATTGAATTCTTAATCATTGTTATTTCTTCTAATCCACATTCCAATCTCTCTTGTTCAAATCATATATATAAGAAAACATTTCATAAAGCGTCCATCTATCCTTACAAAATAATTGCACCTCAAACTTTTCATTATGTGCTTTAATTAAATCATCTAAAAAATTTAATTTTAAAAAAAGACTTTTATACTTATCAATAAAAGGAACATCAAGTTCTTTTAAAAATCTAAAATCACGATTGCAATGAACCAAATCATCCGCAAGATAAATATTAAAATCATTCGCATCTTCTAACACTTCATAATAGGGAAACATAAAAACCTCCTGTTTCTTTAATTATAGAAGCAAAGAGAAGTTTTTGTAAAGTTCTTTTCCTTAATATAGTAAAATCACTTATTCTATAGTATAATTATTAATAGGTGATTTGAAATGAATTATCCTAATAACATCAAGAAAACAATTAAAAATCCTTTATCTCATAAAAACAGAGGAATGGATTTAGAAGATGAACTTAATTTAACAAATGAATATTATTTAGAAACCAACAAAGCTTTAATCTATAAAAAACCCACACCCATTGGAGTAGCTAAAGTAAGTTATTCTAAAGAAGGAAAAGTGATTGATCGAGCTTTTTTTAAAGAACCTTCTACTCTTGATTACAATGGCTTATATCGAGGAAAATATATTGAATTTGAAGCAAAAGTAACTGAACTAAAAACGTCTTTTCCTTTAGCTAATATTCATGCCCATCAAATTCATCACCTAAAAAAAGTAATAGAACATCAAGGAATTACTTTTTTAATAATAAAAATAAATGGCCTCGTTTATTTACTGACAGGAGATCACTTTGTTGATTACTTAGAAAAAAACAATAGGAAAAGTATCCAATACGATTATATTAAAGAAAAAGGCTATTTAATCCCTTATGGTTTTAGACCCATACTTGATTATTTAAAAATAGTAGACAACATCTATTTTAAGGAGGAAGCATAAATGAAAAAAATAAAATTAAAAAGAAAGAAAAAAGAAAACAAGCCAAAGAAGAAAAGACACATTTTTTTAATTATTTTGATGATTTTAGGAATCACCGCAGCAATAGGAACATTAAGTTTTGGAGCCTATATAGTTATTACTGCTCCCGATTTTACTAAAACAAAACTTTACAGTACTGTTCCTACGGTATTACTAGACAACAAAGGTGAAGAATTTGCTCGTATTGGACAAGAAAATCGTATTCTTTCAACATACGATGATTTACCTGAAGTCTTAATCGATGCTCTAGTGGCAACAGAAGATTCAAGATTCTTTCAACACAATGGTTTTGATGCTGCAAGATTTTTAAAAGCAAGTATCAAACAAGCTATGGGTCAAGACGATGCTGGAGGAGCTTCTACCCTAACCATGCAAGTAGCTAAAAACACTTACAGTAAAAGTGAAAATAACAAAATAGAATCTAGTGGTATAAAAGGAATTATTCGTAAATTTAAAGACATTTATATGTCAATCTTCAAAATTGAAAAAGCTTATACTAAAGAAGAAATTATTGAATTCTACGTAAATTCACAATGGTTTCAAGGTGGATCGACTTATTATTCTGGAATTTATGGAGTAGAACAAGGAAGCCAAAGTCTATTTGGAAAATCAGTAAAAGATTTATCTTTACCTGAAGCTTCTTTACTTGTTGGAATGTTTAATAACCCTACCTACTTTGATCCTGTAAAACACCCAGAACGTGCCAAAACAAGACAAAAAATTGTTTTAGATCTAATGGTTAGGCATGGTTACATTACAAAAGAAGAAGCAAGTGATGCCGCTTCGATCCCTATTCAATCACTACTAAAAACAGAAGACAAATCAGCTTCAACCAATAAAGGTTATCAAGCCTTTATCGATTATGTATTACAAGATGTTGAAGAAAAAACAGGAAGTAATCCTGCTCAAGTACCCATGACTATTTATACAACTTTAGATCGAAACGTTCAAGATGTTTTGGTCGCTTTAGAAAATGGTGAACTTTATAAATTTGCAAATGAAAAAGTACAAAATGGTATTGCTATTACCTCTACCGTAGATGGTTCTGTTGTGGCTTTAGGTCCAGGTAGAAATTACGTAGCAAAGGGTGACAATCGTGCTCTTATGAGAAAACAACCTGGTTCAACAGCAAAACCAATTTTAGACTATGGACCATGGGTTGAATATGGAAACGCTTCTCCAGCCAATCTTTTATTTGACGAACCTTATACCTATTCAAACGGAACATCACTAAAAAACTACGATGGTAAATTTGAAGGACTAATTACTTTCCGTGAAGCCTTATTAGATTCGAGAAACATTCCAGCCCTTCAAGCCTTTCAACAAACAACATTAGAACAAAAAATTGAATTTGCTCACAATTTAGGAATTGATTTTGGTAAAGATTTATTTGAATCAGCATCCATTGGTGGTTTTGATGGAATAAGCCCTTTAGAATCAAGTGCTGCTTATGCCGCCTTTGCAAGAGGAGGCTATTACATCGAGCCTTACGCCTTTACAAAAATCATTTATACAGAAACAGAACAAGAAGTGCCTTATAAATATACAAAAAATAAAGTAATGAGTGAAGAAACCGCTTACATTATTACTCATGTTTTAAAAGAAGCAACAGGTCGTAATGTAGCTGGTCCAATAAATGTAAAAAATTCTGAAGTAGCATCAAAAAGTGGTACGACTACCATATCAGCTGCGGATGCCAAACAATTAGGCATTCCAACCAACGCAACACCTAACCATTGGGTAAACACTTATACCTCAGATTATTCTATTTCATTATGGTATGGTTACGATAACAATAAACAAGGTTATTTAACAAGTACCACAGGAGGAAAAGCAAGACGTGCAATTATGTCGACCATTGCCAATAAAATATTTAAACCAAATGCAAAATTTTCTAAACCAAGTGGTGTGGTAGAAGCAACAGTTGAATATGGAACGATTCCACTTAAATTAGCTAGTGAACACACACCCGCCGATTTAAAAATGACAGATTTATTTAAGCAAGGAACGGAACCAACTGAAGTATCTGATCGTTTTAGCAAACTAGAAACGCCTACAAATGGAAATGCCCTAGTAAATGGTTCTTCAATAACCATCACTTGGAATCCAATTAAAACACCAACTGCCATTGATACAAATGAATTGCAAACTTACTTCAATGAAAATTATCGTGATTGGTCAGCAAAATATTATCAAGAAAGAATAAATTATAATAATGCCTATATTGGTACACTTGGCTATCAAGTTTATTTAGAAAATTCAGATGGTTCATTAATCAGCTTAGGTTATACAAATTCTACTTCATACACCTATATTGCAACCAGTGGAGCGAACTTAAAATTTGTTATAAAAGCTGCTTACAGTATTTTTAAAAATAATATGAGTGATGGCTTAACCATTCATGCTAAATTAAATAATTCAAATACACCTACTGATACCACCTCTTTAAAAAGTTTAATTCCAGACCATGGAACACTTTCTCCAGCATTTAATAAAGACACCCTCGAATATACTCTTACAATTACAGAAGACTTAAAAGAAATTAAATTTACCGCAACCCCAATAGAAGCAACAAGTAAAGTGAGCAACACAACATGTGAATTAACAAATTCAAACACAAGTTGTAAAATTACTGTCACAGATGAATCTAAAAAATCAAAAACTTATACTATCAATGTCAAAAAAGAAGAAACAAATTAACAAAAAGTTCAAATTCTTTGAACTTTTTTTGTGGCTAAAAAAGAATTAAAAATTACATAAAAAAATTACTAAAATGACTTTAGTAATTTTTATCATTAACTATTTTGGATTTGATTAACATAAAATCGAATTCGAGATGCCCAAGTACTACTTTCCGCATATTTTTTTCCAATTTGCTCAGGCGTTTTCAATCCTTTTTTATAATAATTAGAAGATAAATTTTTAAAAAATGCTTCTATACCAGCATCTAAGCTTCTAAATCGAGCATAGGGCCCACTTCCACATTTATTAGTTCCTTTCATTCCTCCTATATTATAACAACTACTTGTCAAAGTACTACATCGACCACTTCCACATCCTGTCTCATGTAAAACAATTGCCAAAGCAACATAAGGATCGACTTCATATTTTAGTGAATACTTTGCAAAAACCATTCCATATCCAGTTAACGTAGACTTTAAGTTTTTATCTAATTTATTAGCTAACTCTTTCAAAGTCATCCCAAGATAGACAACGGGTTCTTCTACCACTTCATCCTCTTGATCGTCTTCAAACAAGCTCACCTTTTTTTCCATTAAAGCTTCGAGATTATTAGATGAATCAACTAGTAAATAATCATTCATCAACAATGGTTCACTATTATTTATTCCCTTGGTTTCATTCATTACTATTGCGGATAATAACAAATTACCAAAGAAAATCGCGATTAGGGCCATAACGCCCTTAACCGACGGTAAATTTTTCATTTTACTCTACCTCTTCTTTTTTGCGGAACAGTATCTATTCTACCATAATGAGAAGTCTCTGTCAAATTTCAGTCGACTAGAAAAAGAAGGAGACAATCACCAAACTGGCTAGAATACCAACCAAATCAGCAAATAAACCCGTTGATAACGCATACCTTGTTTTTTTTATTTTTACACTTCCAAAATAAAGTGCAAGGACATAAATGGTTGTATCCGTACAACCTTGTAACGTCGATGCAAGCCTTCCCGCATAAGAATCAGGTCCAAAATTAACAAAAATATCATTTAAAACCGCTAAAGAGGCTGTTCCAGAAATAGGTCGCACCAAAGCCATTGGCAAAATGTTTAAAGGAAGACCTACTTTTAAAAAAACAGGTTCTAAAACACCTAAAACGGTCTCTATCAAGTGGCTATCCAAAAAAATATTAATAGCAAAAACCATAGCAATAATGGAAGGAAAAATATTAAAAACCGTAACCAACCCTTCTTTGGCCCCTTCTAAAAAAGTATCATAAATCATAACCTTCTTTTTTAGTCCATAGAAAAGAACAAAAACCACAAACAAAGGAATCACTATCTTTGATAAAAAACTCATTTCTTCTTCCTCCTTATATAATCGAGGATTAAACCTGCTGTACTAGAACAAATAGTTGCTAAAATAGCTGGAATAATAATTTCTTCGGGATTATGACTTTGATACATCATACGAAGAGCAATAACCGTTGTCGGAATAATCGTTACCCCACTCGTATTTAAAACGAGAAAAGTAATCATCGCATCACTGGCAACCTCTTTGTTTTTATTTTCCTTTTGCATCTCTTCCATCGCTTTTAACCCAAAAGGCGTCGCCGCACTTCCAAGTCCCAAAGCATTCGCCGCAATATTCGAAGAAATATACCCTAAAGCCTTGCTATCTTTTTTTAAAGAAGGAAAAAGTTTTCTCAATATAGGAAGAAACAATCGAGCAATTTTATCAAGCATACCACTTTTTTCTGAAATTTTCATAATTCCTGACCATAAAACCAAAATAGGAACCAAATCAATAATCATATCAAAACCACTTTTAGCACTCGTTAAAATGGTATGATTAAGGGCATTTAAATCACCACACAAAAGTGTAAAAAAAATACCGATTAAAATAAAACCACTCCATAAAACATTAATCATGTTTAAACCATCCTATTATTCTTCTAAATAAACTTTCTTTTTTAGTTTCTTCCTGATTTTTACGAATATAAACATTAACCTCTTTTAAAATCGTATCTTTTAATTTAATCTCTACCGTACCAACCACTGTTTGATCTTCATAATCTTCTAATTTTCTTAAATTAATCGTTAAAGTAATCTCCTTCTTTTCTTCTTCTTTTAAAAGAACAGACACATCTTCTCTTATATATAACTCATCTTTATAATAATTTTCTTTATCTATTTTAAAATTATTTTTATCAAGAACCAGCACATTGTCATAAGAATTAAAAACACTTTCATAAAGAGTTTCATGGTCAGCCCAATCATTTCCATCATTTAAAGTCACAATTGTCACATTTTTATCGTCTTTTGAAGCGGTGGAAACCAAAGTTCTTCGGGCTTTTTCAGTAAAACCTGTTTTTCCTCCAGTCGTATACTCATAAGTATTTAATAACTTATTTTTATTTGTCCAACTATATGTTTTTTTATCGCTCTTTGCAACATAATTTTTTGTTTTAACAATCTCTTGATACCGTTCATTTTGCATGGCGTAACTAGATAAAAGCGCCATATCATAAGCAGTAGACAAGTTCCCTTCCCCTTTATTATTTTCAAGCCCATGAGGATTAATAAACTGGGTGTTTTTCATTCCAATCTCACTCGCTTTTAAATTCATCAAACGAACAAAATCATCAACACTTCCCCCTACATAATCCGCAATCGCTAAAGCCGCATCGTTTCCACTTCTAAGCATGAGACCATAAAGCAAATCCTTAAGGCTAATTTTTTCTCCTACTTCAACATAAATACCACTACCAAAAGATTTTAACACTACATCATTAATCTCAACCAACTCTTCTAAATTACCATTTTCTATAGCAACAATAGCCGTCATAATTTTTGTAATACTGGCAATTAAATGCTGGTCATGAATACTTTCTCCATATAAAACTCGATTTGTATCCATATCCATAGCTATTATATTTCTTGCACTATAAGCTTTTACAACCACAGGAAACAATAAAAATACTACCATTACAAATATCTTTTTCATAGTCATCACTACTTCATTTTATTTTTAAAATTAAAAAAAAGAACTCTTTTGACCTTTTTCTTATTTTAAATTTGCTTTCTAACCAAATTATCTAATATTCTATATAGCAAAAATTTTAGCGTTACTTTTACTTTGTTATAACATTTCTTTTTTTAAGATAACATAAATAAAAAACGTAATATATATCATACAAATTAGAAATAGCCAAATTACTTTTACTATTTATCTTTAAGATAATTGCGACTAGCAATCCTAACAACCAGAAATCATTTGGTGTAAAGTTCCACAAGCATTTTATTAGTTATATTAAAAGTTATCTGTTAAATTTGCTGGAAAAAATTTTGAATGCTTAAGCTATAGTTCTCCTATATTAACAATTTCATACAAATCAATTCCTATAACTAAAATCAGGTACTTTTCCATTTTTACATTAAAATCTCTTTTTAATAGAAAAAGATTAAACAAACAATAATTATGAAAAACAACTACTATTGTAAAATAAATAATTAATTGCGTCATAATATAAAATCAAAACCTACTCAAAAAACATAAAAAGAATGAACATTTTATATTTCATTCTTTTTAAAATAAACTAAGTTGACTCGTTTCAGGTAAACCTTTAAAAATATCTAACAGCTTCATTTTTTCAACCGTTGTCGCATTCACTTTTCCCCTATTTTGAAAATCTTCAATACAATAAAAAGATTTGATTTGTCTTTCTTCAATTATTTTGGCTGCAACAGAATCCCCAAGTCCTTCTAAACTACAAAAAGGCATATACAAAGCATTTTCTTCAAAATCAATAACAAAATTTTTACCATCGCTTTTTTCAATATCAATCATTTTAAATTTTATGCCTCGAGCAGTAGCTTCTAAAGCAAGTTTTAAAGTTTCTAATAAAGACTCATCCTTATTACTTAACTTTTCTTGTCCTTTAATTTCAATCATTTTTTCTTTTATAGCCTCATACCCTTTTGTCATCACTTCAGGATCAAAATCTTGAAAGCGCGTTGAAAAATACGTACCATAATAAACAATAGGTTTATGAACTTTATACCAAGCTATACGAAAAGCACTGGTAACATAAGCCGCCGCATGAGCCTTTGGGAACATATATTTTATTTTTTGACAAGATTCAATATACCAATCAGGTATTTGATACTCTTTCAAAATCTCAACATATCCTTGCCATTCTTCTTGCATAGCCTTTTTACTTGCTTTTCCTTTACGAACAAACTCCATAATCTTAAAAGCTTTAATAGGAGGGACACCTTTATTCATCAACTCAACCATTATATCATCACGACACCCAATAACATCTTTGAATGGACAAATATTTTTTCGAATTAACTCTTGAGCATTACCAAGCCACACATTCGTTCCATGAGCTAATCCTGAAATTTTTACAAGTTCTGCAAAAGTCGTTGGCTTTGCATCTTTAACAAGTTGGATCGTAAATCCTGTTCCAAACTCTGGAACGCCAAGCGTTCCTGTATCACACATAATCTGTTCAGGAGTAACTCCTAAAGAATCGGTTCCTGTAAAAAGTGCCATTGTCTCTTTATCATCTAAAGGGACCTCCGTCACATCATCTCCCGTAATATCTTGAATCATTCGTAGTTGAGTGGGATCGGTATGCCCTAAAATATCTAATTTTAAAACATCCGCATCAATCGCATGGTAATCAAAGTGAGTCGTACGCCAAGCTTTTGAAGGGTCATCAGAAGGAAATTGAAAAGGTGTAAAATCGTAAACCTCCATATAATCTGGAATAACGACAATCCCTCCTGGATGTTGACCTGTTGTTCTTTTAACGCCAGTACAGCCTACTGCTAAACGTTCGGTTTCTATCTTTCGCATCGTAATCCCTTTCGCTTCACAATACCCTAGGACATAGCCAACCGCTGTTTTTTCAGCTACTGTACCAATTGTTCCCGCACGATAAACATTATCAACCCCAAACAACACTTTTGTATAGTCATGTGCACTCGCTTGGTTTAAATCAGAGAAGTTAAGATCTATATCTGGCACTTTATCCGCATTAAAGCCTAAAAAGGTAGCAAATGGAATATCGTGTCCATCCTTGGCCATTTTTTCTCCACACAATGGACACATTTTATCAGGTAAATCAAAACCACAGGAATAAGCAACACCTAAAGCCACACCTTCTTCATCATTAAACACACTGTGTTTGCATTTAGGACAACGATAATGAGCGGGTAGGCTATTGACCTCTGTAATCCCCATCATATTGGCAACAAAAGAAGAACCTACACTTCCTCTAGAACCTACTAAGAATCCTTCATCATTAGAATGCTTAACAAGCTTTTGAGCAATTAAATAAATCACATCATAATTGGCTCCAATAATGCCTCCTAATTTTTTATAAGCTAATTTGTCTCGTTCTTCTTCATTCTTGTCTTCAATTTCTTCTTGACTTAAATGTTTTTTCACACACTCTTTTACCGCTTCTTTTCCTTGATTAATAATAGTATGAACTAGTGAAAAAGCTTTCCCCTCCTCTTTTTCCTCTTCCAGACACGCTTTAATAATGGCATCACCATAAAGTTCTTTTGCTAGACGCTCTTCAATATTTAGGGGAAGAGGATGACCATAAAGTTCATCAGCACGTTCATAAACCAACTGAGTCATCGTCTCAACTGATTTTGGAATCTTTGGTGCAAAAGGATTAGGGGTATCAATAATCACCTCAATTTCTTCACACATATAAGCAATTTTATTTGTATTTTCTACAACAATTTCTTGACTTAATGCATCACCTAAAAAGCTAAAATCTTCCATCATTTCCTCTGTCGTCTTTAAATACATATTGGGGATCTCTTGCCCTTTATAATTTAAAGGATGCAATTTACCATTGAATTTTTGATTAATTACAATCTCGCGATAAATTTTATCTTCTTTTTTTAGATTATGAACGTCTCCTGTAGCCACCACCATTTTACCAGCGGTTTTAGCAACATCAACAATTCTTTTCAAATACTTTTGAGCTTCCTTTTCGGTCAAAAACTTTTTATCCTCTCCTATCAAATGAATAAAAGCACTAACAGGTTGAACTTCAATGTAATCATAAAAGCTCATCATATTAACCATTTCTTCATCCTCTTTATTAAGAGAATCCTTAAAAACCTCTCCATTAATACAAGCACTTCCAATAAGTAACCCTTCTCTTAAACGTTCTACTTCTTGTCTTGGTATTTTAGGAGCATCGTTTTTATATAAATACTTCGTATTAGCAATGGAAATAATTTTAAATAAATTTTTTAACCCTTCGCGATTTTTAGCTAAAAGCGTCACATGAAAAGGACGAGCAAACTTAATCAAACTTTCAATATCAAAACTAGACATTAAATCATCCGTCGTACTGACATTTTGATCGTCAAACGCTTTACTCATTTTATAAAAAGCAATCGCTGTCCCCTCAGCATCGTAATCCGCACGATGGTGTTTTTCTTCATCCCAAGGCACATCTAACTTTTTAGTTAAAGTCGAAAGTTTATGGTTCATCCACTCGGGATGTAAGATTCGGGCAAGTCCCATTGTATCTATCACCGTATAAGAAAACTCTCCTAAATGGTATTTATTAAAAGCCGCACACATCATGGAAATATCAAATTTAGCATTATGAGCAACAAGAGGTAAATCCCCGACCCACTCGATAAATTGTTTCGTAACCGTCTCCTCATCAGGGCATCCTTTCACCATTTCATCTGTAATAAAAGTTATCTCTGTAATCTTACTTGGAATAGGTCGACCTGGGTCAATCAACTGATCAAAACGGTCCAAAATTTCACCATTTCGGATTTTAACCGCACCAATTTCAATCATCGTATCCTTACCCGCATACAGTCCTGTAGTTTCAGTATCGAAAACCACAAACGTATCCTCTAAAAAAGTATAGGTTTTAGGATGAGTAATCACATCGATTTCATCCGCCACCACATTCATCTCAGCCCCATACAAAACTTTAAATTTATCCTTTTCTTCTTTCCCTTTATTAATATCGCCAACCGCATGAAATAAATCTGGAAAAGCTTGACAACAGTTATGATCCACCACGCCTATGGCTCTTTGACCCATCTTATAAGCATGTTTCACAAGCGTTTTGGCATCAATCACGCCATCCATTGCACTCATCATCGTATGCGTATGCAACTCTACTCTTGGACACTCTGTTTTTTCAGTTATCATTTCTTCTTTAGTAGGAATCGCTTCCCATTTATGCACCATAAAAACCAAATCTTTACAAAACTCATCATAAACGACTTTTCCACTAAAACGATACCAACTATTTTCTTTAAACTCATTTAAAGCTTGTTCATAATCCTCTTTTTGTTTTTTCCAAATTTTAACTAAAATACTATCGGTCTTATCACTCACTTTTAAAGTAATTAAATTCGTTTTTTCAAACTCTTTGCCTTCAATTCCAAAGACATAGGCTTCACTCGTCACATGATCAATAATCCCCATAATATTATGAAGAGGCGTAATAGCATCACTATCCACCGCTTGATGTTCATACACCACCACTTCTTTTTTATCCAATTGTCCAAACCTACTTTTTTCTAAATCTTCTTTCAAAGAAGCGTTCATCGCATCATTCACAACCGTAGTAATTTTAAAATCACCGAGTCCCATTAAATGAAGTTGATTTTCTAATCGCTTATTAACCCGAACCATTTCCATTTCTTCTAACTTTGAAGCCACTTCAAGAGTAATAATTTCATCATCAATCTCTATTTTCGACTCCAATAAATTTATTAAAGAAGGACGTTCATTAACCAATTCCTGTATAAGTGCTTTTAAATAAATCAATACATCATCTAGCGTTTTAATCGTATAACTAAAATACACGACACACTTATTCTTTTGTCGAATGCCTTTACTTGCTAAATTAAGAATCGTTTGAACTTCTGAAAAAGGCAACAAATACCGACTTTCTAAATAAACTTCAAATATTGCTTTCTCTTTTAAATAACGCACTTTTAAAATCTTAGTATTCTTAAAAATCTCTTCTTGATAATTAAAACCTATACTTTCAAAAAATCGCTTTAAATCCCCATCCATAACACACCTACTTCTTTATAATATTATTAACATTCATTTGATACGTATCAAACCGTTTCGTCACTCTTCCTTGTATCTCCACCACATCTTGCTTTTTTAAATTTTCTATTAAATTCATTTGTTTTGAAAAAACAATAAATAAACCTTGCCCCGTTTCATCACTCGCTTCAATAAAAGCCATAGCCTCTCCTTTTTTCGTTTTCGTTTCTCTAATACTTTCGATTAAAACAATCACTCGAATGTACTTATCAAAAGATTCTGGTAGATGTTCTAATTTCACAATTCCTGAATCCGTATAAATGCTTGTTGGATGATTGGTAATATAAAAGCCATAGCTTTTTAATTCTAAAGCAAGCAAATCACTCGTATCCGAAAACTCTTTAATCACTGGCTTTAAAAGTAAAGAAGAATCAATCCCTTCCGATAACTTAGCAAACGAAAACACATTTTCTAAATTTTCTTTTAAAGTGGTCCTATTTCCAAAATCTCTTAAAGTATTGGCATCAATTAAAAGTTCTAGAATACGTTGATTAACATTTTTATTAAACGTTCTTCTTACAAAATCAATATAATCTTGAAAAAGACCATTTTTTTCTCTTTCTTCTAACAGTTGCTGAACCGTAACTGGATTAATACCTTTTATAATAGATAAAGGCAAAATAAGTTGATGATGATCTAAAACATACCACGCTTCACTTAAATTAATATGTGGATGAACCAATTGAAGACGATAACGTTTTGCTAGAACTAAATATTCTTTGGTCTTCGCTTCACTTCCAATACTCATATTAAGAAGATTAATTAAGAAAAACTCTTTGGTTTTCACTTTTAAATAAGCCATCCAATACCCAATAAGGGCATAAGCCACCGAATGAGATTTATTAAACCCATAATCCGCAAATTTGAGAATCAACTGAAACAATTCTTTAGCTAAGGCTTCTTGATAGCCTTTATTTATGGCTCGTTTAATAAAACGTGCTTCCTCATTTAAAATAACCGCTCGCTCTTTTTTACTCATGGCTCTTCGAATCAAATCCGCTTCAGCAAAACTGTAATCCGCCACCAGCACTAAAAGTTGCATGACTTGCTCTTGATAAACAATGATTCCTTCTGTTTCCTCTAAAATCGGTACTAAATCAGGATGCAAATAACGCACCTCTTCTTGTCCTTCTTTTCTTCTTATAAACGAATTGATATTATCCATGGGTCCAGGTCTGTAAAGCGCAATCGCCGCCACTAAATCGGAAAAGCATCTTGGTTTTAATTTTTGTAAAAAACTTTTCATTCCCGCACTTTCAAATTGAAAAACCCCTTCTGTTTTCCCCAAACTAAATAATTCTAAAACTTCTTTATCTTCTAAATTAATTTTATTTAAATTAATCTTAATTTTCTTCTCTTTATAAATTAACTCTAAAATATTAGAAAGCATCGTTAAATTTTCAATAGCCAACAAATCCATTTTTAACAACCCTAATTCTTCCAAATAATCTTTTGTAATTCCTGTTGTTAAACTTCCATTATATTCTTCCATAACCGGAATTAAAGATAATAAAGGGACATCTGAAATAACCACTCCCGCCGCATGTTTGCTACAATTCTTTTTTAATCCTTCCAACTTTAAAGCAAATTGATAAATCTTTTTTAATTCTTCATCAGCCCTTAATATTTTTTTGACACTTTCTTTTTCTAAATTTTCTTTTAGAGTGACTTTAGAAGACACTTCTTTTAACAAATTCATAAAACTTAAACGAGTAACATCTAAAACTCTTCCCACTTCTTTTAAAGCAAGTTTACTTTTTAGAGTAGAAAAAGAGACAATAGAAGCCACCTTTTCTTTTCCATAACGTGTGGTAATGTAGTCAATAATTTCTTCTCTTCTTCGATTTTCAAAATCGATGTCAATATCGGGCATGGTAATACGTTCTGGATTTAAAAAACGCTCAAACAACAAGTGATACTTTATAGGGTCAATATCCGTAATACCTAAAACATAACAAACTAATGAACCCGCGGCACTTCCTCTTCCAGGCCCTACAAAAATATTTTTTTTCTTAGCATACAAAACGTAATCATAAACAATTAGAATGTAATCACAAAACCCCATTTTCTGAATCACATCTAATTCATAATTCAAACGGTTTAAATAAAGTTTATTTTCTAATCCATTCAATCGCTTTTTTAATCCTTTTAAACTTAATTTTTTTAAAAAAAGAGAAGAATCCTCTAATTCATTTTTATAATGAGGAATATGTTTTAAATGCATTGGAATCACTAAATCAATTTGACTGGCAAAATCAAGAGTCGTTTGTTCATCTTCTTTTGATACTTCCTCTAAAAGAAACCCAAAAGGCCTTTCTTTTTTTTCATAATCCCCAATTTTAATATCTTTTTCAATCATTTCTAAATAATCTAAATAAACCAAATCTTCTTTTGATAAGGCATGGATAGATTGAACAAAAACAATTTTTTCACTTTTTAATAAAGCTTGATTTTTTTCTTCATTGTTTTGATAGCCAAGATAAACATCAAAAGAAGGAATAAATAAGGAATAAAGAGATAAAGAAGAATAAGGAAGAATGACCATCACGTCAGCTTTAAACGGTTCTAAATCTTCTAATTCTAACTTTTTTTGATGATTTAAAGCTTCCATTTTCAATAAATTTTGATACCCTTGATAGTTTTTAGCGTAAAAATAGATTTCATTTTCTGAAAAGAGAAGAGAAAGTCCAAGAATAGGTTGAATGTTATTTTTAATACATTTATGGTAAAACTCAATGCACCCAAACAAATTCTCATCCACAATGGCACAACTTTTAATCTCTTTTTTAACCAAGAAAGCCATTAAATCATCAATTTTAATCATGCTTTTAAGTAAACTATAATCGGTGGTTATTTTAAGTGGTACGTACATAAAAGACTCCCCCATCTTTATTTCATTATAGCACAATTTTTTTAATTAATTAAACTTTCAATCAATTTTATATAATCCGTTAACACATTCTTTTTTTTGGGAACATCAAGCATTTTTTTAGCCAAGGCGACATCATCTGTAATCACATTATCCACACCCAATTCTTTCATTTTTTGAATAGTTTCACTCGTATTCACTGTCCAAACATAAAGTTCTTTTCCTTGTTCATGAATTTGTGAGATTAAATTTTTGGTAACATTTGCTTCACTAACACTAAAAATATCCGCTTCATTTAAAGACTCTAAATCTCCATAAAGAAGACTCGTCACATAAACCGTCTTAATATGTTCATCATACGCTTTAATCATTTTTAAAACCTCATAATTGGAACTTGCTAAGACCACATTAAAAAAATAATCTTCTTCTTTTAGTTCTCGAAGGACTTCATAAACTAAAAAATCAAAATCACCTGAAGCTTTAAATTCAACGTTCAATTTTACTTGATTCGCCTTTGCCCAAAGAAGAACATCTTTAAATAATGGAATAGAACTTACTTCCTCGTAATCCACTTCTGAAATCTTTTTATTTATTCCATACGTTCTTTTTAAAGAAGCATCATGTAAAACAACGACTTGTTTATCTTTAGTACAACGTAAATCAAGTTCAATCCAGTCCGCTTCTAAACGCTTCGCTTCCAAAAAAGCCTCCATGGTATTCTCTTTAAAGTCTTTTGAAGCACCACGATGCGCTGTTACTAAAATAGGCTTCTCTTCATAAAGGGCAAAATCATATTTTCCTTCTAAGGCTTCATGTGTAAAAAGGCTTCCACTAAACAAGATAAAAACAATGAGACTAATTTTAAAAATCTTCCATTTTTTTAAAGGAATTTTACTCTTTTTAGAACTAAGTTTAAAATGATGGACTTTTTCATTTTTCTCTTCCTTATGTTGATAAAAAAGAGAACTAATGACCGCAAGACATAAAGGCATTGAAATTAAATAATAAAAACTGAAAACAATTAAAATAAACAAACCGGTAATAGTAATTAAAATACTTTCAATTAGCACGTTTTCAAAAAAAGAATGAATAAAATAAATAATGAAAATACCTATGGAAATAAAAACTATATAAGAAACAAAAAGCACAAGCTCTGTAAAAGTTAAAGTAAGAAAATCTTTAACAATGGTATTTTTACTTAAATTTTGACTCTTTTGTTTAGAAATTTTAAGACTACTTTCGTCTAATAAATAATAGTGATAAGTATAAAGATTTCGTAAAACAAAAAAAAGCATAACAAAAAGAAAAAGAATGAAAAACACCTGAATGTACAATTTAGAATGAATATAATTTAAAATAAATTCAGGAATAGAAAATGAACTAAGAAAACTCGTCGTAAGTCCTAAATTTAAAAAGAAAATAAAAAAGGTCACGATAAAAGTAAAAGAAAAATTCTTAAAATGAAAAACTTTTAAAGACTTAGGAATCGCTAAGGCAAGGGCTTCTCGAATACTTATCTTTTGATTATTTTTAGAGGCATCAAAAATAACGAGCACGGTATGGATATCAAAAATAGAATAAACAACAATTAGTAAAACAAGAATAAGAAGCATTAGAATGGTTAAAGGATTAAAAAGAAAAGAACCTATGTTTTCTATTGTTAAATAACGATACCCTCTTACCTTCATAATAAAATCAAATAATTTCCAAAAAAGAGGCACAAAAATAAATATGGAAGACAACTTGTAAATTCCTTCAAATGTAATTAAGGTTTTCATATTAAAAGTAATAATTTTTTTTATCTCTTTTATCATTTTTAAACTTCTTTCTTTAACTATTTTAGTATAGATTAAACAATTAAACAATAAATTTCTCTAAAACAAAAAAAGAACGATTTTATTCATTCTTTAATACTTATCTTTTTGGATTCCAATCATCTTGTTTAACGTTCTCTTCTTGCTTTACTTGGCCGTAATTTATGCAAACACCACCAAAATAGCATTTAATAAACTTGATATTTTCATCTTTTTTGACTATCTGTAATTTGTGTATAAGTTTTCAAAAGACCAGGATAAAGTTTTCTTACTTTTTGTAAATTTTCTCTTTCAAGTTCTAATTGTTCTTTTAAAGTCGGAAATACCATATTTTCTTCATTGACTATTGTAGTATATTCACATTCTTCGCAAGTTTGTTTATATTGCATATCTTTTTCGTCAAAATAAACTTTACCATAACGACATTGCTCTATTGTTCTACTTTCTCTCAACTCACCATCAAAAGTAGAAGAATTTAAATCTTTTTTAAATCCTTTTACATCGTCTATATTGTAATACCCTACTTTATGTTCTTGACCATCATTATCAATATAAACTTCATATCCATGATAATCTTCTATTGTTTCAGTACCTTTTAAAGAATTTAATTCTGCTTTAGATTTAGTAAGCATTTCTTTTAGAGTACTTTTAGATGTAACATTATGACCATAATTCATTTCTTTATTAATATGCACTTGAGTACAATAAGGACACCCCTCTAAACTCTCAGATCTATTCTTATTTAGAAGCCTGATTGAAACATGTGGTTCGTCTCCCAATCTTTGTTCCCCGAAAACTCCTTTTTTTTCTTTTAATTCACTTTCAGAATATACGGCATTAACAATATCTTCTTTGTTCAAACCATTTTGAATGTTAATTATAATTTCATTTTCTAATTTTTCCATAATAATCCCCATTTAAACACCCAAAATTATACCATTATTTTTTATAAAAGTCAATCATATTTTTAATTGTTGTAAACTCCTTTTCAAAATAGCAATTGACAAACACTTTATTTCAATATTATAATGAACTTGACTTTTTTATTTACAACTAACTAATTAATAAAGCTTATTACAACTCGAAGATGATTTTCGGGGATTTTTTTGTTGTCTAAAAGGAGGGAATTATGAATGAATTAGAATTAACAAAAGAAAAAGACTATTTAAGCAAAACAGCCAAATACTTAAATGAAAAAATTGAAGAACTAGAAAAGACGATTTTTAAAAGTGAAAAAGATTTAAGAGAATTTAAAAAATACACTTGGGAAAACAAAAGTGGTATGGACAAACAAGAATTAATAGCGGTCACAACAGACAATGAGTTAGAAGCTGGTTTACTCTTAAATAAAAGTGCTTATTATAAAAAATTATTAAAAATTAAAAATAGCCCCTACTTCGCTTCTATCACTTTACAAGATAACGATAAATTACAAAAAATTTATATTGGAATGACTTATCTTTATGATGAAAATTTAGACCACTTAATCTACGACTGGCGTGCGCCTATTTCAAGTATTTTCTATGACTATGAAAAAGGAGAGTGTCACTATGAAGCACCAGAAGGAATAATAAGCACTTACTTAGAAAATAAAAGACAATACAAAATTGAAAAACAAGAACTTTTAAGAGTCGTTGATAGTAGTCTGAATATTAACGATGATATCTTACAAGAAGTACTAGCAAATACCACAAACGATAAAATGAAAAATATTGTGAATACCATTCAACAAGAACAAAATGAAGTGATTAGAAACACGAAAGATAAAAACTTAATTGTTCAAGGAATTGCTGGAAGTGGAAAAACAAGTGTTGCCCTTCATCGTATCGCTTTTCTTCTCTATAAAATTAAAAACTTAACAAGTGATAAAATCATTATTTTTTCTCCTAATAATATTTTTACTGAATACATCTCTGATGTCTTACCTGATTTAGGTGAAGAAAATACGCTTCAAACCACTTTTCATGACTACTTAAAAAAGATGTGTAAAGAATACAAAAGTGTGGAATCCTATTCTAATTTTTTAAATAAATATTATATAGGGCGTTATAGAAATAAAGAATTAATGAAATATAAACAAAGTGATGCAATTATTAGTGATTTAGAAAATTTTGTGAAGTATTTTGAAGAAAACGTTCGATTTAAAAAAGGATTTATTGAAAATAAAGTATTTGACTATTCCAAAAAAGAATTAAATGAACTTTTTAAATACAGATACGCTTCTCTCCCATTCTTTACACGTATTGAAGAAATGGCTCTTAAATTTAGTGAAAACAATTATAATGGTAAAAAAACGAAAAAAAGCGTTTACCACAAACTCTTACTTGAAGCAATGGATTTAAAAAAAGACTATAAAGCCCTTCTTGAATTATTCTATAAGAGTCAATTTTTTAAACAAAGTGTAACAGAGGAAGACTTAAAGAGTCTTCATAATAAAGAAATAAAATATGATGATGCACTTTTACTAGTCTACTTAAAAGGATTAATGGAAGGCTTCTATTACGAACCAAACATTTTACAAATTGTAATTGATGAGGCCCAAGATTATAGTTATCTTCAATATCTTATTTTAAGTAAAGTGTTTAAAAAAGCTTCTTTTACTATTTTAGGAGACGTCAATCAAAACATCAACCCCTTCTATTCTTATAATAGCTTAGATATTCTTTTAAATTTATTTCCAGGGAAATACGTTGAATTAAATAAAACGTATCGTTCGAGTGAAGAAATCATTGAATTTGCTAATAGCATTTTAGATCTTAATCATATCTGTGCAATTAGGAAAAACGTAAACAAACCTGTCTTAAAAAGAAATTCAAAAGAGACGTTAAAAGGGGACATTACAAACTTAAAGCAAAACTACAACTCTTTAGCTATTATTGTAAAAAATGAAGAATTAGCATCTAGGCTCTATGAAGAACTAAAAGACTCTTTTAACTTATCCAACATCGATAGTAACACCAATGAATTTATTCATGATTTTGTCATTATTCCCGCATATCTTGCTAAAGGACTAGAATTTGATACGGTCATTGTTTATCAAGATAAAATTAATTATTTTACAGAAGAAGAAAAAAGATTATTCTATGTTGCTGTAACTCGAGCGCAACATGAACTAATTCTCTACAATATTTCATAAAATACCGAAATAAAATTGACTTACAGCCCATTTAATGGTAATATTTTAAAGAAAAAGAAATTTTGGAGGTGCTAAAATGGCTAAGAATATATCAAAAAAGAAACCTTTAACTGTAAATTTAAGAAGTAAAGCATGTAACGCTACTAAATCTCGTCAAAAACCAAATTTACAAAAGAAAACAATAAATGGTAAAACTGTATTAATCAGTGCAAGAGAAGCTAAAAAGATAGCATAAAAGGCTCATAACAAAATGAACCTTTTTTTAATTAATTTTCCAAGAGTTTTCTTTTAAACCTTTTCCTGTTGCATCAATATTAGATTTTAAAATAACGATAGGTCTAAACGCTAAAGAAATTGTACTCTCCCCATGAATTGCACCAGCCATACTTAACAGATAAATTACGCCATTACTAGCAACATATCGAATTAAATAATTAATTGTATCATAATATCTACTAGCCAAAAAATAAGGTCTTAATTCATCTTGACTTGGATTCTTTGCCGTTATTCTTCCTAAAGCTTTCAGTACTAATTCTACATCATGTTCAACTGAATGAACCGCATCTCCTCCACCTTGAGATTCTAAGCAATTACTATTACCAGAAATACAAGAAAGTTCAGTTAAATTCTGAGTTTGATTACGATATCCAAAAGACCTGGAATCTATTGTTATTCCTTCTGTTTCATATTGTTTAGCTATCGTATTTAGACTCGCCACTAAATTTTTATACCCCTCTTTTCCATAGAAAGAAATAGCTTCATTTGATATATATTCTGAGACCATTTCTATGCTTCCATCACTATTTTTTCGTATAATTCGCCATAGATTAAGTTCACTTGGATTAATCGTTTGAACAGTATTATAGCCTGTTAAATCGCTTGTTATTTCATAATTTGTTTTACTAGGTGTGT
>CAJTUR010000016.1 GCA_910579535.1 uncultured Bacilli bacterium | reverse complement strand
GTTTAAAACTAACGGATTTAAAAGAGAATACAAAATGTAATATTGAATTTACAAAGAATTTAAGTACAGAAGAATACAATAAGTATTTAGAAGCTGGAATAGCCTTAAGAAGAAACACGTATCGAGGAAAAAACATCACAAGTTATTATACAGATGGAAGTTTATACAACATGATAAGTAATGGAACATTCGATGATATCTATGTAGGAGATTATATAGTCGCAAATAATGTCACCTGGCTAATAGCGGATATCGATAATTATTTACATAGTGGAGACACTCCGCTTACTAAACATCATGTTACTGTGATACCAGCAAAATCATTAATGAGTGTGCCAATGAATGAAACAGATACAGCAGAAGGAGGATACGTAAGTAGTAAAATGGCGACCGAAACCTTACCAAGTTTAGTAAGTAGTGAAGGTGTGATAGGCAAGGCTTTTGGAAATCACATCATTGAGTATCGAAATTTACTAATAAATCATGTAAACACAGAAGCTGTTAATCAAAGTGGAGGAAGAAGTTTGGGAGCTAGTGATGAATGGGATTGGTATACAAGAAGCATTGATTTAATGAGTGAAGTAAACATTTACGGAACAACGGTTTGGTCAAGTAGTGGATTTGACACAGGAATCGATAATAGACAGTATGCATTATTTCAATTAAAACCTGAATTTATTAATAGTTACAGAGGTCAAAGATTTTACTATTGGTTAAAAGATATCTTTAATGCAGGGGGTTTTACTAATGTTGATATGCAAGGACATTCTGGATTTTGGCATTCCAACTACCTTCTTGGCGTTCGTCCTCGTTTCTTAATTGATTAATTATTTTTTTAAAATATTTAGTAAAAATTGGTTGTAAAAAAACGTAAATATTGTTTACTTTAAAATGAAAAATTATTATAATAAATCCCATAACTTGAAGGGAGAGAAATCATGAAAAATAGCTTACCAATCTTATTACTAAAAAGTTTATTGATTCTCCCTAATCAAGAAGTAAAACTCGAATTAAACAATGATTTAAGTAAAAACGTTGTTTTATTTTCAGCCGAAAATTACCATAATGAACTTTTAGTCATTAGCCCAAAAGACCAAATGGAAGAAATGCCTGAAGTGAGTGATTTACCTACTGTAGCAGTAGTATGTAAAGTTAAAAGTAAAATTGAATTACCTAGTGGGAATTTAAGAGTCACTTTAAGAGGTCTTTTTCGTGTCACCATTAAAAATTTAAAAAATACCAAAAACGAAGCTTTAATCTGTAATTATAAAAAATTAGAAATACCTGAATATACAGAAATAGAAGCTTTAGCAACTAAAAAGAAATTAAAAGAAATGATCACGTCTTATGTAAAAAATGATAGTTCCATTTCTAATAGTATTTTAAACGTTATAAAAGAAATAGAAGACCTAAACAAACTTACGGATGTAATTGCAGCATTTCTTCCTATCCCTTTTTTAAAAAAATTAGAATACATTGAACAAATGAACCCTGTCATTCGTGGTCAAAAATTGATGGAAGAGTTAAAAATAGAATTAGAAATTCAAGATTTGGAAGCTCAATTAGAAGAAAAAATTCAAACAGGGTTAGAAGAAAATCAAAAAGAATTTATTTTAAAAGAAAAACTAAAGGCCATTCAAGAGGAACTTGGAAGTCAAAATGAAAAAGAATTGGAAATCCAAAATTATAGTCAAAAATTAGAAGCTGGAAACTTTGATACTCAAATAAAAAAGAAAATAAAAAGTGAAATAAAAAAATTTGAGTACACGAATGAAATGAGTCCTGAGCTTTCTAACATTAGAAATTATTTAGATTGGATGTTTAATTTGCCATGGAACACATCAAGTCCAGATGAAAAACATTTAAAGAATATTATAAAAGCACTAGATAAAAGTCATTATGGAATGGCAGAAGCAAAAAATAAAATTATTGAATACATAGCTGCTAAGAATCGTAATCCTGAGATTATAGCACCAATTTTATGTTTTGTAGGTCCCGCTGGAGTAGGAAAAACATCCTTAGCCCAATCAATTGCTCTAGGTCTAAATAAGAAATTTTATAAAATAAGTGTGGGAGGTTTAAACGACAGCTCTGTTTTAAACGGGCATAGAAGAACCTATTTAGGGGCCAATCCCGGAAAAATCATAGAAGCATTAAAACGATGTGGAACCAACAACCCTGTCATTTTAATTGATGAAGTCGATAAAATGGTAAAAGATTACAAGGGTGACCCATCAAGTGTTTTATTGGATATATTAGATAAAAACCAAAATAAATTTTTTATTGACCATTACATAGAAGAAGAATTTGATTTAAGTAAAATTTTATTTATTTTAACCGCCAATCACGTTGAAAACATCCCTGTAGAACTTTTTGATCGTTTAGAAATCGTCTACCTGAGTAGTTACACTATTTTAGAAAAAATTGAAATTGCCAAAAGGTATCTATTACCAGAAATTTATCAAAACCATTTAATTGAAAGTAAAAATATAAAATTTAGTGATGCCATTTTAAAAAAAATAATCTTAAGTTATACAAAAGAAGCTGGAGTAAGAGAGTTAGAAAGAACACTTACAAGTATCATACGAAAATTAATTGTCTTAGATGAATTAGAAAACGTGAAATTAACAACCGAAAAACTTCTTTCTTTATTAGGAGAAGAAAAATACGAAAGCGAGACTTTAGAAAGAACAAATTTCCCAGGAAAAGTAAATGCTTTAGCAGTAACAACTTTAGGAGGACGAGTCATGCCTATTGAGGTAGTGTTCTACGAAGGAACAGGAAACGTAAAAATGACAGGATTGTTAGAACAAATGATGACAGAAAGTGTTAATGTTGCTTTAAGTTATTTGATGGCGAACAAAGAAGATTATGGCATCTCGCATACTTTTTTTAAGAAAAAAGATCTTCATCTTCATTTTTTGGATGCTTCTATAAAAAAAGATGGTCCAAGTGCGGGAATTTCCATTACAACAGCGATGATAAGTCTTATTAAAAATAAACCCATAAGTCCAAAATACGCTATGACAGGAGAAATGACTTTAAAAGGAGAGGTAAAAAAAATAGGGGGGTTAAAAGAAAAATTAATCAGTGCTCTAAATGAGAAAGTGGAAACCGTATTTATTCCAAAAGAAAATCAGAATGAGTTAAATTTAATTCCAAAAGAAGTAAAAGAAAAACTTCAAATTATTGAAGTAGAAGAATATAAAGAAATATACAATTATTTATTTAAATAGAAAAATAAAAGTCATAATAGAAAAACTCTTTTCATAATTTTTAATAAGAAAGAGAGGATTGATTTTATGCAAAGCATCGTACCTTACACCAAAGAAATTCAATTTAAAAGTAGAATATTTGAAATATGTAGCATTTCTTTAGAACACGAAATAAACCCCGGTGATACAGAAATTACAGGTAATTTTATTATTTCTGGAGAGTATAAAAGTCATGAAGTCAGTGTAAACAAAGAAGAATTTAACTACAAGTTGCCTTTTCATTTAGAAGTAACAGATACCATTGACAAAAATTCTATTCAATTTGAAATTACAGACTTTAACTATCAAGTCGTCAACGAAGATACTTTAAAAGTGGACATAGAATTTCAAGTGAGTGCCACAACAATTGAACCTGTAAGAATTGAAGAAAGAGAAGCCATTTCAGAAATAAAAAAAGAAGTCATTGAAGACATAGATGACCTATTTCATGAAGAAGAAATCGTTTCAGCACCGATAGAGGAAAGAATAGAAGTAGAAGAAAAAGAAGAAACACCAGAAACGATTGAAGAGAGATTAGAAGAGGAACAAGCTGAAGTAGTGCTCGATTCAGCCATTGAAAAAGAAGACGAATACATGACTTACCACATTCACATCGTAAGTGAAACAGACACGCTAGAAAGCCTTATAGCTACTTATGAAACCGATATTGATACCCTAAAAGAGTACAACCAAATGGATAGTTTAAATATCGGCGATAAGATTATTATTCCAAGTAAAGATGAATAGCACTTTAGAGGTTTTAAAAAGAGTTTATAAACCTTATAAAATAACTTTTTTAAAAAAGGTAGTCATTTTAAATACAACAAGTGGTGACTTCGTCGTCAAAAGAAAAGAAGAAAAAGACATTAAAGAATTATATCAATATTTAGAAAGTAGAAGCTTTAATCATTTTCCAAGTTTAAAAGATGACGCTAGAAGTGAGTACAATGTCTTTGAATACGTTCCATCAGTTAGTATGCCTATAGAACAAAAAGCGTATGATTTAATAAACGTTTTAAGTAACTTACACAACAGTACAACCTATTATAAAAGTGTAACTGAAGATGAATTTAAAATGATTTTTGATAACATCAAAAGTAACATTGATTATTTAAGAAATTACTACGAAGAATTTTATGAAAAAACCAAAAAAGAAGAGTACATGACACCTTCTAATTACTTAATCATGCGAAACATTTCTAAAATATTTGCCGCTTTAGAATTTTGCTCGAGCGAATTAGACACGTGGTATGGGATGGTAAAAGAAGACTTAAAAAAAAGAGTTTGTTTAATTCATAACAACCTCAATTTAGAACATTTTATAAAAAATGAAAAAGAATATCTAATTAGTTGGGAAAAATCTCGAATAGACACACCAATCATTGATTTAGTAAATCTTTATCAAAACGAATATTTTAACGTTCATTTTGGTGTTTTATTTGATAAGTATTTAGAAAAAGTTCATCTTACTGAAGATGAGAAAAAGCTTTTTTTTCTCTTAATTTCATTACCTAAAAAAACAGAATTAAACGAAACAGAATTTAAAAACTGTGAAAAAGCTCGAAAAGATTTAGATTATTTATTTATTACTGAAGAATTAGTACGGCCATACTACGCGATAAAGTAGAAAGATTAAAAGTAATAGTTCTAGCAATAAAATGAAAATATTAAATCGAAGGGGTAAAATAAGTGTAATAATAATTTGATAAAACAAAAGAATACAAAGAGCAAAGATTGCTAAAACCGTAAATAGTCCTCCTCCACGAGGATTTTTATGTGGTGGTGGAGGAGGGCAAGGACCATGTGGATACATCGATTCATCACCTAATTAATTATATGTTTTTTTTATTTTTGTGTTCTTTACAAATATTAAATAGTTTATTATAATTAAGATAATAAAGAAGGGTGTTCTATGAAAAAGAAAAAAGGATTTGTTTTTGTTGAAACATTAGTGGTAACAGCGATTTTAACGGTATCTTTATTAGCCTCTTATTCTACTTATAGTGCTCTAATTATTAAAGAAAAAGGAAGAATTTCTTATAACGATTCAGTTTATTTATATAGAACGTATTATTTAGAGAAATTCTTTAAGAACTTTTATCTTGGAGCTGCTAAAACAGAAGTGAATCATATCAATGAAATAGGAAACACTCAATCTCGAAAAGGCTATTCAGTTGTTGGATGTTCAGAGACTATTTTACCTCAAGAACCCAATCAAACAGTAAATCGAAACAAAGGAGTATGTGACTTGATAATTTACAATTTACATGTCGACAAACTTTTTTTGATGTATAAAGACTTAGGCTACCTTCAAAAATGTAATAATTGGGAGGGCGATTGCGCTATTTTTGCTGTTTTAGATGATGGAATGGCAGAATATGTTAAAACGATTGGAGGGTCTTCTGAAACAGCTGAACAAGCAAGTTTAAGTGGCTATCGAATGGTTGCCAGATATAAAGAAAAAAAAGATGGATCAAACTGTGGAGAAGATTCAGATGAATGCCAAACATTTTATTCAACAGTCAGTATAGGTGATATCGATGGAAAATAAAGGATTTACATTAGTAGAATTGATTATTAGTATTGCTCTTATTTCTATTGTGGTTATGTTTTTATTTAATTTATTAACAGACGTTAAAGCGAGCAATAATAATACGGACTTTAATCGTAAAAATCAACAAAAGAGAGCCATTATTATTAAAAACATTCAAGCCGATTTAACAAATCGTAAATTAGTAGGAATCTCAGATTCAAGTCCATCAGATGGAAAACAAGTTTCTATAACCTTTCAATTTCAAGATGGAACCTCATATTTAACTATAGTAAATGATGGAGAAAATCAATCTATTACTTATGAAAATGCTTCTGGAATAGAAAAATGGAATTTAGAAAAACAAACAAAAACAACCAAATTTAACACCACTTGCATTACATATATCAATAGTTTATTTGATAATAACAGTGAAGAATTAAAGAATAGTGAATACTTTTATATTAAAATAAACATTCCAATAATAGTAAATAAAAATAAGGCCAATAATATTGATGACATTGAATTATTTTATATTGGATTGAAAAAAGATTTAACAGCATATGAAATAGATAATTTTAATAGAATAACCTTAGGTGCATATCAAGAGAATACATGTGAAAAAAAAACAGTGAACTAGTCGAATAAAAAGAAAAGGTTTTAAAGAAATGGAAACATCGGTCACGATGTTTTTTATTTGAGTGTGAATACTTAAACCAAGAAAAGAAACAAAGAAACTAGCCAAAATAAGTTTAAAATGAAAATTAACCTGTAAAAGTGAAAGTTTAGTTAAACCGCCTGTTGTTTCAAAAAAACCATTAATCAAACAGTTTAAAATAGGATGTTTTATAAAATAATTGATTCCTTCACAAATAAAAAGATAGAAAAGAATCGTTCCTAAAATAGTAAGTAGAACTTTAAAAGATTTCATAATACTAGTAGATAAAAGTTGAGATAAAGGAAGGGAAGGAAAAGATAAAGAAAAAGTTTTATTCTCACTTTGATAATTTCTTAAACAAAAAGCAAGAAAAAGACTGACCAAATAATTGAAAAAAATAATTTTAAGTGCAACATTTTTATCAAAAATGTTAACAAATAAATTATATAAAAACAGTGGATTTAAAAAACAAGAATAAGATAAAACATAGCTAGCTTCATTGGCACTTAATTGTTTTTCTTTGACTAAATTGGTAATCAAATAAGCATTAGCTGGAGTTCCAGAAATTGTAGACACTAAAAAAATAGAAAAGGAAACTTTTGATTTGAAAATTTTTTTGAAAAAAGGATAAAAAAGTTCTAGAAAAGAAAAAAAACGATAATTTAACAAAAAATCCTGAAGAATAAACATCGGAAACAAAGAAGGAAAAACCGTGTTAAAAAAAAGAAGGCACCCATTTAAAATACAATTTTTAAATAGAACATTTTCTCTAAAAAGTAGAAATATAAATAGAACTAATAATGTAATACTAAAATATTTTTTGAATATTTTTATCATATTTTCCCCATCCTTTGCTATAATGTTTATGGTGATGCTATGTTTAAAAAAATATATGAAAAAAGTTGTCAATTTATAAAAGAAAATTATAAATTTTTCTTATCATTGATTGCCATTTTTATTTTCTTTTTTTATGAACTTCCTTTTGTCGTTTATAAACCTGGAGGAACAATTGATTTAAACAGCCGAATTGAAATGGAAGGAAAATACGAATCCAGTGGAAGTTTTAATATGGCTTATGTGTCGATGATGAGAGGAAACATTCCTTTTGTCTTGCTCTCTTATTTTATTCCCAATTGGGATCTTGAAAAAACAAGCAACATTACAGCTAGCAATGAATCCATAGACGATTCCATTAAAAGAGATCGAATTTATTTAGAAAATGGTTTAGATTACGCCACACTAAATGCTTATAAAGAAGCGGGAAAAGAAGTTAAAATTACAAATGTTCATCAAATCATTACTTATATTGCTGAGGAAGCAATCACAGATTTAGAATTAGGGGATAAAATTCTATCCATAAACAATCACGAATTTAATACATTGAGTAAATTACAACTTTATATCAATACCTTAAAAAAAGAGGAAACCGTGGATTTTAAAGTTTTAAGAGAGGGAAAAGAAAAAGAATGTACAGCTAAAATTTTTGAATTAGATAACAGTTTAAAAGTAGGAATATCGATTGTTGAAAAATACGAATATAAAACAGATCCTGAATTAGAAATAAAAACCAAACCGAGTGAATCTGGTTCAAGTGGAGGACTGATGACGGCCCTTGCCATTTACAATGCGTTGACAGAAGAGGATTTAACCAAAGGACGTAAGATTGTAGGAACAGGAGCCATTGATAAAGAAGGAAAAATTTTAGAAATAGGTGGCATTAAATATAAGCTTTTAGGAGCTGAAAAAGCAAAAGCAGACATCTTTCTATGTCCTAAAGAAAATTATGAGGAAGCGTTACGTGTAAAAGAAGAAAATAAATTAAATTTAAACATTATTAAAGTTGAAACTTTAAAAGAGGCAATAGAAGAATTACAAAAGTGAAATTAGGGACTTTTCAAAAAAGGAATTTTATCTTATAATAGAAATAGATTAGAAAATATGGTGATTTTTTTATGAGTAATATGAGATTAAGATATCGTATTCCCCTTGCTATTATCGCAATTATGTTGGTGGTTACCTTATCGATTGGAAGCAGTTATGCTCTATGGAAAGTAACAAAAGAACAGGATGTCGCCAATATTATTACTACAGGTTGTTTTGAAGTATCCTTTATTGAGGAAAGTAGTTCTATTAATTTAACCAACACTTATCCTATAACCGATGAAAAAGGTTTAACAACAACCCCTTATGTGTTTACTGTAAAAAATACATGTACCATTGATGCAGATTATACGATTTATTTAAATACATTAAATTTAACAAATGGTAAAACAAAAATTGCTGATAATTTAATTAAATACTCAATTGTTCAAAATGGTGTGGTTGAAAATAATAACATAGCCTTATTAAACACAGCACCGACAGAAAACGATAAAGCTTTATTTAGTGTGACGGATTTTGATGCAACCAGCGCTATTGATACATCCTACAAATTAGCCAGTGGAACATTAAGAGCAAGTAGCAGTAAAGAGGCTGCAGATGGTGAATCCGCAACATTTAGTCTTCGACTTTGGATTGATTCATCCGCCACCACCGCTATTAATGGTCAAACATTTGAAGCAGCTGTTTATTCAATTGCACGTACTTCTAGTAAAAAATAACAAGTTTAAAACAAACTTGTTTTTTTTATTTTAAATAAAATGGGACAAACACTTTACACGAATTTTTGCTTGTTATTTTTTTTTATGTTATACTTGATTTGGTGATAACATGACAAAATACGATGCCTCTTCAATTAAGATATTAGAAGGATTAGAAGCAGTACGAAAAAGACCAGGAATGTATATTGGTTCAACCGATAAAAGAGGATTACATCATCTTGTTTGGGAAATTGTTGATAATGCAATAGATGAAATTATAAATGGTTTTGGAGATACCATTAAAATAACCATTAATAAAGATGAAAGTATTACAATAAGTGATAATGGTAGAGGTGTGCCCATTGGCATGCACGCAAGTGGTCGCTCGACACCTGAAGTCATTTATACCGTTCTTCATGCTGGAGGAAAATTTGAAAGTGATGGCTATAAAGTAAGTGGTGGTCTTCATGGCGTTGGAGCAAGTGTAGTGAACGCTTTATCAAAAAAGATGGATGTTACAATCTACAATGAAGGCAAAATAAGTAATATCCGTTTTAAAGATGGGGGAATAGTAGAAAGTCCATTAAAAACCATTGGAGAATCGAAAAAAACGGGAACAATTGTTACTTTTTTACCTGATTATGACATGTTTAAAAACTGTTCATTTTCTTATACAACCATAGTAGAACGAATGCAAGAAAGTGCCTTTTTACTTCCAAATTTAACAGTGGAAATCAAAGACGAAGCGGATAACAAAGAGGCTAAATTTCATTATGAAAATGGACTATGTAGTTTTGTAGAATACATCAATGAAAATAAAAAAGTTTTACATAAAGTCATAGCATTTAGTGGATTGAAAAATGAAATAGAAGTAAACATTGCTCTTCAATATAGTGAATCCTATAATGAAAATATTTTAAGTTTTGTCAACAACGTCAAAACAGGAGACGGTGGTTCTCATGAAGTAGGGTTTAAAACAGGAATCACAAAAGCATTCAACGACTACGCTAAAAATAATAATTTAATTAAAGGAAAAGAAAGCAACTTAGAAGGAAGTGACGTAAGAGAAGGATTAAGTGCTGTAATTAATTTAAAAATTCCTGAAAAATTACTTCAATTTGAAGGTCAAACTAAAGGGAAACTTGGAACACCCGAAGCCAAAAGCATTACAGAATCCATCACTTATGAAAACATTAAATTCTTTTTAGAAGAAAATAAAGAAATAGCCTTAACCATATTAGATAAAGCTTTAAAAAGTAAGGTGGCCAGAGAAGCCGCAAGAAAAGCTCGTGAAGCCGCAAGAAAAGGAAATGGCAAAAATAGCAAAGAAAAACTTTTAAGCGAAAAACTAGCCAAAGCAACAGGAAAAGATTATTCTAAAAATGAACTTTTTTTAGTCGAAGGAGACAGTGCTGGAGGATCGGCGAAGTCTTTTAGAAATCGTGAAACTCAAGCCATTTTGCCCTTAAGAGGAAAAGTTTTAAATTGTGAAAAGGCAAGTACGCATGACATTGAAGCCAATGCTGAACTTAAACAAATTGAATACGCTATTGGTGCTGGAATTGGTGCTGATTTCGACCCTAAAGACTCAAATTACGGTAAAATAATTATTATGACCGATGCCGATGTCGATGGTTCTCACATTCAAATTTTACTCATAACTTTCTTTTATCGTTTCATGCGTCCTTTAATTGAACAAGGCATGCTTTATATTGCAACTCCTCCATTGTATTCAATAGAAATAGGAAACAAAGGAAAAGAATACATTGCAACAGATGAAGAACTAGAAGAAAGGACCAAAACCATTAAAGGCAAATACAAATTGCAACGATTTAAAGGATTAGGTGAAATGAACGCCGACGAACTTTATGAAACCACGATGGACCCAGAAAATAGAAGACTTTTAAGAGTGAACCTAACCGATGCCGCTCTTGCTGAAAAAAGAATCCATCTTTTAATGGGCGATCAAGTTGAACCTAGAAAAGAATGGATTAATGAAAATGTTGACTTCACGCTAGAAGATGACTTTAGGAAATAAATAAAAGTTTGAAAAAAATTTTTAAAGAGTGATGTTTTAAAATTAAATGATAAATAGAGAAAGGTGACGTAGAATGCCAAAGAAAAAAAATAGTACCAAAGAAATCATTGAGAAAATATACGATTATAGCTTAGAAGAAATCATGGAAACAGGGTTTGCTAGATACTCCAAAGAAATCATTCAAGAAAGAGCTTTACCAGACGTTCGAGATGGATTAAAACCGGTACAAAGAAGAATACTTTACTGTATGTTTATCTCTGGATTCAAACACGATAAACCTCATCGTAAAAGTGCCCGTGCGGTTGGAGAAATCATGGGTAAATTTCACCCTCATGGCGACTCTTCTATATATGATGCGTTAATTCGTATGAGCCAAAATTGGAAAATGCGTGAAACCTTTATTGACATTCATGGAAACAATGGTTCCATTGATGGCGATGGACCAGCCGCTATGCGTTATACGGAAGCAAGACTCACTAAATTATCTGAAACCATGCTTGAATCGATTAATAAGGATACAGTAGAAATGGCATACAACTTTGATGATGAAGAACTAGAGCCTACTGTTTTACCCGCTTCTTTTCCCAATCTTTTAGTGAATGGTTCTACAGGAATCAGTGCAGGGTACGCTACCAATATTCCAACACATAATTTAAGTGAAGTCATCGATGCCACCATTAAACGTATTGAATCCCCTAATTGTAAACTAGATACGATTATGGAAATATTAAGAGGACCCGATTTTCCAACTGGAGGAATCATTGAAGGAAGAATGGGTTTAGTGGATGCTTATACCAAAGGAAAAGGTAAAGTCATTTTAAAAGCCGATTGTGAAATTGTAAAAACAAATAAATCCAATCAAATCCTTGTTCATTCCATTCCCTATGAAGTCATAAAAGAACAACTCATTAAAAAAATTACAGAAATCAAAGTCGATAAAAAAATCGAAGGCATTAACGATGTAATCGATGAATCAGACCATGAACACATGGCACGCATTGTCATTGACTTAAAAAATAATGCCAATCCTGAACTTATCTTAAATTACCTATACAAAAATACAGACCTTCAAATCAATTACAACTTTAACATGGTTGCCATTGTGGGTCGTCGCCCTAAATTAGTAGGAATTATGGAAATATTAGATGCCTTTATTAATCATCAAAAAGAAGTCATCAAAAGAAGAACTGAATGGGATTTAAAAAAAGCAAGATTTGATTTACATATCTTAGAAGGATTAGTAAAAGCCATTAGTATCTTAGATGAAGTCATTCGCATCATCCGTAGTAGTAAAAATAAAAGCGATGCCATTGATAATTTGTGTAAGGAATACGATTTTACCTTTGATCAATCAAAAGCCATTGTAGAATTACAACTTTACCGTTTAACGAATACCGATATTGTAGCCTTACAAGAAGAAATGGAAAAATTAAAGAAAAATATTTTTATATGGGAGCAAATCTTAAACAATGAAGAAGCATTAAAACACGTGATGAAAACGGAACTTAAAATTATCAAAAAAGAATATGGAAACGATAGAAGAACCATCATTAAAGATGAAATCACTGAAATCAAATTAGATAAAACAGATATCATTCCAAAAGAAAACGTTGTAGTTGTCGTCAGTAGTGAAGGATACATTAAAAGAGTAAGTTCAAAATCATATCAAGCGAGAAATGAAGAAGAAACGACTTTAAAACCAGGAGATTTTGTAACAGGTCTTTATGAAGTCAGTACTTTAGATACTATTCTTTTATTCACGAACTTAGGAAATTACATCTACATGCCAGTCTATAATATTCCTGATGGAAAATGGAAAGAGCTTGGAAAACATATTAATAATATAGTAACAATGGCTAGCGATGAAAAGGTCGTAGCTTCATTAGTCATGAATGATAAAAATAAAGAAATCCTAACCCTAACCAAAAAAGGGATGATTAAAAAAAGTAAAATGGAAGATTACGAAGTGACTCGCTTCTCTAAAACCATTATGGCCATAAAATTAAAAGAAGGCGATGAAGTCGTAAGTGTCTTAGAAGCTAAGAAAACCATTTTAACCGTGAGTAAAAATGGCTACTATTGTTTATTTGATACCGAAGAAGTTCCATTAACTGGAATCAAAGCATCAGGTGTCAAAGGGATAAATCTAAAAGACGATGAAGTAGCAGCAGGAATGAGTTACGATGAAAGTCCTTATTTAAATATCTTTACCAACCAAAATACAGCAAAAAGAATTAAAATAAGTGACTTAGAATTAACAGGCCGTGCTAAAAGAGGAAATACCCTTATCAAAAAAGTAAAATCAGTGAATTATCAAATCATACAGGCCATCGTAAGTGAAAGTAAAGACATCATTTTAATAAAAAGCGATAGTGAAATTAAAGAAATTAAAAACAGTGATATTGCCATTATGGATTTAGCAAGTACAGGTTCTTTAATCACTAAAAATAAAATTGATGTGATAAATAAAAAAAGTGATTTTATAAGTTTTCTAAAAAAAGAAGCAAATGAGAATGCTTTGAATAAAATAAAAGAACTGACCATAGATGATTTTATAAATGATTTTAAAATATGAGATAAAACCAGCTTTTATCTTTTTATTTTGGAAACCTTTTGAATGCTTTAGCATATAATAAAGTAGGTGATATTATGGCTACAAAAGACGATTTTAAAAACTTTGCCTATAAACATCCAGAATTAGTAAGATACATAAAAAGTGGAGAAGCCACTTGGCAAAAATTTTATGAAATTTATGATATTTATGGAGATAATCTAGAAGCGTGGAAAGAATACATTGGAAAAAGTACTTCTACAACAACCGATTACAATTTTAAAAGCATAACCGATAAGCTTAAAAACATCGATTTAAACAGCGTTCAAGAACACATCAACACCGCTCAAAAAGCTTTAGGAATTGTACAAGAATTAACCAATAAAGGCACTTCTTCTGTTGTAAAAGCTGAAAGCGTTACCCCAAGACCCATAAACAAAATTTTTGAGGATTAAATCATGGATTTACTGTTACAACAAAAATTAGAAACCGATAAAAAAATGCAAGAATTATTAAAAAGAAATTCTTACTGGTTTAAAGAACTAAATCGAAACAGTGAAAATTATAAAGAATTTCTTAATGCTATGAAAGAAAAGTATCATTTAAAAGTAACCGATAAAATAAGCGATACAATTGATAATATTGACTTAATAAGTGGAATTTTAGAAAGTTTAAAATAGTAAATTATAATGTAAAACATAAAAAAATACTTAGAATTTAATTCGAAATCATTGACTTAAACCTTACAAATGGTATATACTTAACATACAGAGTAAGGATGGGAGTCTTAATAAATGAAAAATATAAAGAAAAATAAAAAAGGTTTTACTTTAGTTGAATTATTAGCAGTTATTGTTGTTTTGTCAATTATTATTTTGATTGCTTCATCTGGAATTGGTTCAGCTATGCAAAAGGCTCGAAAAAGTGCTTTAGCCATTGAAGGAAACGAACTTATAAATGCCGCTAAAAGTGCCTATCAGTTAGATATTTTAGAAAATAAAGTCAAAAGTGGAAGTGCTTGCTACTCTTTAGAAACATTATTTCAAGATGGATATTACAGTAAAGGTGGTGACCAAAAAGACGGAGGTTACACAGGTAGTGTTTTAGTAACAAGTAATGGAACTAAAGTTTCTTATAAATTTTGGATAGGAAATGGAAGTTTTGTTTTCGCTGGTGAGGATGCTGGAGCAACAGGAGCAGCAGCTCACACAGATGAAACGGGAAATGGTGCTGATCGTTTTTGTGGTTTAAAAGGAAATGCCACAGATAATACGACTGTATTTGCTTGGGATGGCTCTAAAACTGTTAGTGTCAAACCATCAGGAGTTACAGATAGCCTAAAATAGAAGAAAGCTCTTCTTTTTTTTATGATTTAATGAGATAATGGAGTTGGTGATAAAAAAATGATTTTAGGAAGTCATGTCAATTTTGGAAGCGAACAATTATTAGGATGTGTGAAACAAGCATTAAGTTATGGAGCCAATACGTTTATGTTTTATACAGGAGCTCCTCAAAATACAGTGCGAAAAAGTCTAGATAAAGAAAAAAACGAAGAAGCTAAAAAGTTAATGCAAGAAAATGGCATCGAATTAGAAAAGATTATCTGTCATGCCCCCTACATCATAAATTTAGCTAATAATACGAGTGAAGAAAAGTGGCAATTTAGTATTTCTTTTTTAAAACAAGAATTAAACCGTTGTGAAGAATTAGGAATAAAATATATTGTAGTTCATCCTGGAAGTAGTGTTGGAATCGAAAGAAAAGAAGCTTTGCAAAACATTAGCGATGCTTTAAATCAAATTATAACAGAAAATGGACCCATGATACTTTTAGAAACAATGGCTGGTAAAGGAACCGAATGTGGGAGCACTTTAGAAGAAATAAAAACCATTTTAAATCAAGTAAAATCTAAAAATATAGGTGTCTGTTTAGATACCTGTCATTTAAACGATTCAGGAATAGAGATGACTCATTTTGATGATTATTTAGACTCTTTTGATAAAGAAATCGGTTTAGAAAAAATTCATTGTATTCATATAAACGATAGTAAGAATGAAAAAAACAGTCATAAAGACCGTCATGAAAACATTGGTTATGGAACCATTGGTTTTGAAGCCTTGATTAAAATTATAAATAATGACAGATTAAAAGACGTTCCAAAAATCTTAGAAACGCCTTATATTGAGCGACTTTATCCTCCTTATAAATTTGAAATAGAAAGCATTAAAAATCAAAAATTTAATGAACATTTAAAAGAAGACATCATAGAATTTTACAAGTAATTTTTATAGCGAGAAAAATATTCTTTGAATAACTTTTCAATTTTGACAAAGTTTTCGGGTGAATAATAATTTTGGTATTTTGCCAAATTTAAAGAATTGGGATTATTTAATAAGAATTGCCAATTTTTTTTTACAAAATGAAACGTAAAATTAAGTTCCTCACTTGATAAAAAAATATTATTTTTACGTGCAAATTGGTCTATATCTTGAGGACTGAGCTTATTCATATACCTTTCAATAATGTTATACATAATATCACCTAGTATATTGTATGAAAAACATATTATTTCTAATACTAAGTATAGGTGTATTTATATGAAAAAATTCTATTTAGCCTTAACGCTTAGTTTTGTAACCGTTGCACTATTTAATCTTTACAAAATTATCTTTACCAATCATGATTACCAACAAAAATACGAAGAAAAAACAACGACAATCGTAAAATCTTTATCCACGCCTCGAGGAAGAATATTAGATTGTAAGGGACGTGTTTTAGTTGATAATGTCGGTATAAAAGGGGTGGTATATCGAAAAATGAACAATATAAAAAAAGAAGAAGAACTCGATATTGCTTATGAACTTGCTAAATATTTAGAAATAAAGCAAACATTAAGTGAAAATGAGTTGAAAAAATTTTGGTTAAATAAATATCCAGAAGAAGGAGAAGCTTTAATCACTTTAGAAGAAAAAGAATTGTTAGAAAAAAGAAAACTAACGACGAACGATTTATACCTTTTAAAATTAGATCGAATCACCGAGTTACAATTAAGTGCTTTTACAGAGTTAGACAAAAAAGCGGCATACATTTACCAACTAATGAATAATGGATACAGTAGTGAAGCAAAAATTATAAAATTAGAGGTTTCAGAAGAAGAATACGCACGAGTATTAGAAGCCTCTTTACCAGGAGTCACGAACGAAATGTATTTTAAAAGAACATATCCATACGGAAACAGTTTAAAAAGTTTATTTGGAAGTATTGGAAGCATTCCTGAAGAAGAAAAACAAACCTATTTAGACTTAGGTTATGCTCTAAACGATACAGTAGGCATTAGCTATTTAGAAAAACAGTATGAAGAATATTTAAAAGGGGAAAAAGACATCTATAAAGTCAATAAAGATGGCACATTAGAACTAATTAAAGAAGGAAAAAAAGGAAACGATTTAGTGTTATCCATTGATATAGATATGCAACTAGGAATAGAGGCTATTCTAAAAGAAGAAATAAAAAAAGGAAAAGAACTTTTAAATACAGAGTATTATAATGGAAGTTATATCATAATAGGAGATTTAGAAGGAAAGTTAAAAGCTATGATAGGATTAAAATATTTAGGAAACGATACCTATAAAAATGTAGAGACCGATCTAGTTAATGCCTCTTTTACAATGGGAAGTGTAGTAAAAGGAGCCAGTATGGCGATGGCTTATCAAAATAATTTAATTGATGTAGGAAAAAAAATCAAAGACAGTTGTGTTAAACTTTATTTAGTTCCTGAAAAATGTTCATATAAAAATTTAGGCATCATTGATGACATTACAGCATTAAAAACAAGTAGTAACTATTATCAATTTCTCTTAGCAATTAAACTAGCAGGGTATCAGTACACTAGAAATATAAAAATGAACATTACCGAAGAACCCTTTAACATTTATCGAGAAGCTTTTGCCTCTTTTGGACTAGGAGTAAAAACAGGAATTGATTTGCCAAACGAGTCCACGGGTATCAAAGGAAAAAAAATAGCCCCAGATTTATTACTAAACTTTTCAATTGGACAATACGATACCTATACCCCTTTAAGCTTGCTTCAATACATGAATACCATTTATAATAATGGAGTAAGATACAATTTAAGAATAGCAAGCCATATCGAAGATGAAAATAAAAAGACCTTAAAAATAGTTGAGAAACAAAAACTAAGTGAATTTAAATTGAACGAAGATTATTTTAATCGAATTAAAGAAGGCTTCTATCAAGTAGTTAATTTAGGAACAGGTTCAGGGTACGTAGACAGAAAATATAATGCGGTTGGAAAAACAGGAACCAGTGAATCGCTATTTGACAGTAATGGAGATGGAATAGGGGATGTAGAGACGATAACCAATTCATTTGCTATGTATGCGCCTCGTGATAACCCAAAATACAGCATGGTAGTTCTAAGCCCAAACGTAAGTCATTATAATGGTAAAACTGACTTTTTTGCATACATTAACCGCTACATTAGTAAAGCGGTAAGTGATTATGTTTTAGAAAATTATTAAACGAATTTAAACGCTTCATTTCATCAAATATTAAATGAATTTCCAAAAAAAGAAAGGAAGTCCTTTCTTTTTTTATATATTATTATCAATTTCTAATGAATTCACTTATTATTTCTAGGACTTTCATGCATTTTTCTTCTTAATTTGAGTTTTATAAGGACTTTTTTTGTGTTAAGACAATTTAAGAACACCATTTAAGCAAATTAGATAGACTTTTCTCTTTTTTTATATTAAAATACCCTTTACAAATCCATCAAGGGGTTGAAAGGGAGAATAAAAATGGAAAATTTATTTATTAGTCATTTAAATGAAAAAGATGTCAATCATTTTACAACAGACTTAGGATTATATTTACGAAAAAAAAGTGATGTTCCATTTAAAAAATTATGCAATTTGGCTACGAACGCAAACATTATTAAAATAGAAAATGAATATTTAACCGATGAAGACTATTTTAATTCTCTTAAAAACGAAAAAATACCACTATCTAATTACGCCATTGATAAAAATAAAAACAACATTATTGTAGAAAGGTATCCTGTATTAAAAAAAGACGAACCCTATATATTTGTTGCCAACCACACGTGTCCCGAAGACATTGAAACGTTTCTTAATATTATAGAACGTAATGCTTATGTTGTCTTAGGTTCCATTGAAACTTTAAAATACAATCCTGAAATGTATTTATTATGGTTAAATGGAATGATTCCTTTTGATATTTTAAATGAAGCGGAAAGAAAAGAACTTTATGAAAAAATGAAAAGAGTCATTAAAACCAACAGTATTTTAATTTTTCCAGAAGGATCTCATAATTATAGCCCAAATAATATCATAAATAGCTTATTTGATGGACCCGTTAATTTAGCTTTAGAGACAAAGAGAAAAATCGTTTTGTTAACCCTTGTTAAAGATAAAGAAAATAACGTAGCTTATATTGATGCGAGTCATCCAATTGATGTGACTAAATTGAAAATAAACAGCAAAGAGTATTATCCAAATGAGGGAGAAAATGAAAAATACTATGTAAAATCGATTTCTAGCTATTTAAGAGACAAAATGGCCACTTCTGTGTATTACATGATGGAAAGACATTTAGAAAACCTAACACGAAGAAATTACCGAGATATAGAGACTTATTTTAAATATCAATATATTTTTGATGCTTTTAGTGGTTTAAAATGGCGTCATGATTGTTTTGACGCTGAATATTTAGTGAAGAAAACAAAAGAAGAAAAGAAGTATGAAGAAGTGGTCTCTACTTTAAGTAAGCTAGGAGCGGATGAAGAAATGAAAAACGAATATAGAAACAAAAAAATAGACCTAGAAAATAAAGATGTGGCGCGTTACATGAGAGAATATTGGCTCCAAACGTATCCATCGGACGAATTAACAAGAAAATTAAAAAAAGTGGGGTAATGTAATATTTTGGTCTCTTTTTGTTGAAAAAAGGGCTTAATTATATTAATATTAAAAATAGGTGGTGCATAGTGATTGAATTTGAAATTCCTTTTGTTTGTTTAATTTTTACTACAGTAATAGCTTTGGTATTCTTTACGAAAAAGAAAGTAGAAATAAAAGAAAACTATTATTATAAAAGTATTCTTATCTTTACTCTTCTTGTAAACACCACGAATTTTGTTTCTCATTACTTAGCAAGTATTTATGCCAAAGACGGTTTAACGGCTCAATTTCAATCCATATTTGCAAGTATTAATAAATTAGGTTCGATATTTATTGTATTCATAACCATGAATATTTTGGCCTATATTCTCTACATTAGTTCTTCAAGTTTTCGTAAAAACTTTCTTCGAAATAATAGAATTTTTGCTTTAATAGGCATAGGCATAGGCATTTTAATTTTTCTTTTAAAATTTGAAGTCTATCAAATAGGGGGAATAACAAGTGGCAAAGGTTCCTCTGTTATTTTAACTTTTAGTGTCGCATTTATTAATTTAATACTCGCTCTTATTATTGCTTTAGGAAACATAAAAAAGTATGATAAAAGATACAACGCCATTTATTTTATCATTCCTTTAATTTTTTTATTAGGTGTATTTGTTTTATTTCATCCTCAATTTAATATTTATGACTTAATATTGAGTTTACTTTGTTACATTATGTATTTTACAATTGAAAACCCTGATATTAAATTATTAAATGAAGTCACATTAGCTAAAAATGAATTAGAGCAAGCCAATAAAGTAAAAAGTCATTTTATATCAAGTATGTCTCATGAAATAAGAACACCTGTTAATGCCATTGTGGGTTTTAGTGAACTCATCGATTACGCGGACACCTTAGAAGAAGCGAAAGAAAATAGTAAAGACATTCGTAACGCCTCAGAAGATTTATTAAAAATAACCAATCAAATTTTTTCTCTTTACGCTTTAGAAAAAGAAAACAATGACTTGATTTTAGAAAGTTTTAATCCAAAAGAAACCATTAACAGTGTTTGTGATTTATATAAATTTAAAATTGAAAACAAAAACATTCAATTCATTGTAAAAATAGAAGAAATGAATAACCTTATTGGCGATGAAAAAATCATTAAAAAAATTATCGCTCAAATATTAGATAACGCTTATAAATTTACCAATGAAGGAAAAATTGAACTAATAGCAGACTTTAAAAATGAACAACTTCAAGTAGAAATAAAAGATACAGGAATCGGTATCAACGAAAAAGACTTAAAGGAAATCTTTATCCCTTTTAAAAAAAGCACCGAAACAAAAAATACCATTTATTCAGGTGTAGGAGTTGGGTTATCCATTACGAAAATATTATTAGATAAAATGGGTGGGGAGATAAAAATCGATTCTAAATACAAAAAAGGAACTCAAGTAAAAATAAAAATAAAAGCAAGTGAGGTAGTAAAATGAAAATATTAATCGTAGATGATTCTTTAATTAACTTAAAAGTAGAACAAAAAATGTTAGAAAAATTAAATTGCAGAGTAGAAACAGCTTTGAGTGGTGAAGAATGTTTAGAAAAAGTCAAAGAAAACACTTATGATTTAATTTTTATGGACATCATGATGCCCAATATGGATGGCGTAGAAACCTTTAAAAAATTACAATTGCTAGAAAACTTTAACACACCAGTAGTAACTTTGACCGCCGATGTTGAAAACGATGCAAAAGAAAGATATTTAAAAATAGGCTTCAACGACTATTTAAGTAAACCAGCTAGTATGGAACAATTAAAACAAGTTCTAAAGAATTATGAGAGCTAAAAAAATTCGAAATATATGCTAAAAGTAGAGACATTAAATATTAGTGATCAATTAAAAAATTTAATAAATGAAGAAAAAAGCCTATAAGGAAAATAAGTGCTTTTAAAAAAGGAAAAAAATATTTTGGCATTGAAATTAATTACAGTAAAAGTACGACGTTTAAAGTAAAAAGCATGACCTATTTGTTCCAATTAACTTTAAGAAAAGTTACAAATTCTAAACAGTGCAAAGAGATAAAGCCAGTAACTATGATTAATATTAATATTGTAGATGTGTATCTATAAAGGAAATAATGAAGTAAAAATGGTAAAAGAAAATATTAAAAGTAATACTCAAATTTTCGATGAAATGTTTTATTGTAGTGCAGAAGAATTACAACGACAAATTGCTGAAGAAATAAAAGACATGATTAAATAAAAGTTTAAAAAAGAATAAATTGTAAAAAAAGTTTGAAAAAATAGAATTTATCCCTTATAATACATATAGATTAATTAGAAAGCGAGGTATCTTACATGGCAAAAAATCTCAATCGAGTATTTTTTGGTCTTAAATGTACAGAATGTGGATACTCAAGAAGACCAAAAATAAAAAACAAAAAGAATGATCCAGATAAAATGGAATTTCATCTTTATTGTAAAAAATGCAAAAAAGCAACCATTTTTAAAGAAACAAAATTAGGAAAATAAAGGAGGCACTTTAAATGAATGTTAGTGTTAATGATATTAAGAACGGTATGACCATTATGGTAGAAGGAGCTCCTTGTGTCGTTCAAGACTTTTCTCACGTAAAACCTGGAAAAGGTGCAGCTTTTGTAAAAATGAAGTTAAAGAATTTAAAAACAGGTTCTATTACTGAAGTCTCTTTTAACTCTGGGACTAAAGTAGATAAAGCTCATGTAACAAAATCTCCTATGCAATATTTATATGAAAGTGGAGAAAACTATGTATTTATGGATACAAATACCTATGAACAAGTAGAAATCAATTCTAGTGTTTTAGGAGACGATAAGAAATTTTTAAAAGAAAATTTAGAAATTTTAATTGACTTCTATGAAGGAGAAATCATTGGAATCACTTTACCAGAAAAAATTGAATTTGTGGTAACAGAGACAGAACCAGCTGTTAAAGGAAATACCGCCAATAATGCAATGAAAGATGCAACATTAGAAACGGGTTATACAGTGAAAGTTCCTCTATTTATTGAGACTGGCGAAAGCATTATCGTTTCAACAAAAGATGGAAAATATTCAAGTAGAGCATAAGCTCTTTTTTTTTGTCGAATTTTGTGCTATAGTCTAGTTAGAATAGGTGAAGTTTATGAGAGAAAATATTAAAATGTTTAAAACGTGGTACAACTTAGCAAAACCTCATAAAGGATATTGGATTTATCAATTCGTAACCGTTGCTATACCAAGCGTTTGTTTATTATCTGAAGCCATGTTTGCCGCCAAAGTAACAACAAGTTTAGCTGATAGTAATTACAATATGGCTATTATTTGTACCAGTTTAGTCTTATTTTTTATGTTTCTAAGAGCCTTGTCTTGGGATTTAAATTATCGAAATACAGTGCCTTTAGTTGGTGTTTCTTATAAAAACATTCAATCTCAAATATTTGAAAAAATAATTAAAGGTAAAGAAAAAAATTTTAGTATGCATTCTAAAGAAAAACTAATCAATATCTTTCATAGTGAAGTCTACGATGTAGCCAAGTTTTCTGATACCATTTGCAATAAATTTCGTTATTTGTTTCAAATTATTCTAACCATAGGCTATATGTTTGGAATCAATATTCCAGTAGGGTGCTTATTAATAATCGTTCTTATAATAAACTACTTTATTACGGATCGCATAAATAATTCCATTAGTAAAGCCAATAAAAAAGTCAAAGAAACCATAGACGATGAATTTTTAGTTTTTTCTGAAATCATCGATTCAAAATACATGTTAGAAGATTTAAACATCACCAAAAAAATGAAAGATAAGTACCGAAAAAGTAATGATAACTTTTTAAAAGCCAAACACGAATTGACCGTAAAAACATCCTATTTAGATAATTATTTTTTCTTATTTTGTCGAATCGTCATTTATGTTGGTACATTATTTTTAGTTTTTTTACTTTCTCATGATTTAGTTACGTTAACTGTTTATTTCGTTATTGTTTCTTATTTAACGGATAGTGTAACCAATAGTATTGATTTTTTAAGTATTTTAAAAGAACTCAAAAATGCTTATGTCGCTACTAATCGTGTAAATATTATTTTAAATTTTGACTTAAAAGAAGAATTACCTATAGGAAACTTAAATAAAGACGACATAGAAGGCGAAATAGACTTTGTGGATGTGTCCTATAAGCCTACAAAAGAAGATATTGGATTATCAGAAATAAAAAATATTAACTTTCATATTCCCAATAACAAAATTGTTCTATTTAAAGGAACAAGAAGTAGTGGGAAAAGAACCATTTTTTACTTAATGAGAAGAGTTATTGCCCCAGACAGTGGAAATTGTTACATAGATAAAATTAATATTATGGACTTTAATAAAAAAGTGTATCGTACTAATATTAATTACATTGTAACTAAACCATACTTTTATGATGGTACAGTTTACAGTAATCTAAAATTAGTTTGTAACAATAAAGAAAAAATAATTGAGACTTTAAAAAGTGTAACATTATTTGATGACATAATAAAAAAAGGAGGATTGGAAACCAAGATTAAGGATTTATCTTTAAGAGAAAGCTATCTTCTTTCTTTCGCTAGACTTCTTTTAATGAACAGTGAAATATTAGTCTTATATGAATTTCCAAGTTATTTATCTAATAAAGATGAAGAACTCATTAAAAAAGTTTTAAAAACATTTAAAGGAAAAAAAACCATCATTATTTTTTCAGCAAATGAAAATTGTAAGGAAATTGCTGATAAAGTGTATAATATAGAAAAAGGAGAAATTAAATAAAGTTAATTTCTCTTTTTCACTTTTTTAATCTTATTTGAATGTTTAATGCTGAATGCAACAACTTATCACAAGAAACTTAATTTTTTCATCTAAATCGACATGATTAATAATTTTTATAACCTCTGGTTTTAATTACATATTTAATAAGTACTATCGTAACAAAATTAGAGAGTTTTTGATTTTGTGCAAATTTTTCTAAAGATAAATATTCTAGTTCATAAAAATAAAAAGGAGCTTTTAGAAATTGAATTTTCTTATTCTCTACGTCAAATTTGTAAAAAATATTCTCTTTTTTTATCCATGATGAAAGGTGAGCACTTATAACACTTAATAAAATATTTTTCTGTATTGGAATGTCGAAGAAATAAAAAGAAAACCGATTGTGAGAATCGATAATAATACTTTCCTTCATAAAGATATTTTATTTTTTTGTATATTGTATCCATTTTTAATTAATCTCCGAGACTTTGTATTCTAAATAAAAAAGAACTTATTTCAAGTTCAACTTACTTTAGATTGTAAAATTCTTTTATTTTCTTTCTGAAATAAACCATTAACATCTAGTTCGTTCACAGTATTTTTAATTGTCTTTTCTAAATTGCAAAATTCCATAGAATAGTCTGAAAACTTTTGCTGTTGAGTCGGAAAAATAGGATAAAACAAAGCAACGGTTTCATCTAAGTAATCTTCAAGTTTAGAAGGAGTAAAAGCACCTTTAGTCGTTAACAAATTATGCAAACGATCAATATTTTTAGTAAGATTTGTAATCCAATCGTCATTTAAAATCTTTTCCATATAAATGAGTTGAGCTTTCCTTTTTTCTAATAAACCTTTTTTAAAATCTAATAGATGAACGCGTCTTTTAATAGAATCACTAAAAGGTTGCAAATCAAAGTTACAATCAGGCACGTCTTCAACAGTATCATGAAGCAATCCTGTGGCCCAAGCTTCATCATTCATAATTCCTTTATTTTTAAAATAAGTGGCTACAAAAAGTGGGTGACTAATATAGGGAAGACCATTTCCACGTCGATACTTTCCCTCGTGAACACGTCTTGCAAATGGCAACGCTTTTTGGGTATTGACAAATCCCAACTTATAACTTAATTCTTCTAACTCTTGATACATCTTTTCTACATCTTCCAAACTCATACAACGAACCTTCCTTTACTTGACAATATAACACAACTTTTTTTATAATAAAAATATATATAACTTATAGTTATTATAATAAGGAGTTATAATGAATTTAGATTGGTGGAACTTATTTTATGAGGTAGCAATCTCAAAAAATATATCAAAAGCTAGTAAAAAATTAAATATTTCTCAACCAGCCATTACAAATCAAATCAAAAAATTAGAAGAACACTTAAATTGTAAATTATTTTTTAGAAGTCAAAAAGGAGTTTTTTTAACACCCGCTGGAGAGCTGATTTTTAACGATATAAAAAATGGATTAAATGCCTTCGACATGGCCGAAAAAAAATTGACGGATAACACTAAAAATTTAAAAACAACCATTCGAATTGGTATCTCAACCACTTTAACCAAAACCTATTTAATGAAATATATAAAAGCATTTCACAAAAAATACAACGAAGTAATATTTGAAATAAGTACAGATCCAACCATGATGTTAAAAGAAGAACTGAAAAAAGGAAAAATAGATTTTATTGTTGCTAAATTTCCTTTTAAAATTAATGATGAATTTTCTTATATCAAGATTGGAGAAATGCAAGACATTTTTATTATTAATAAAGACTATAAAGAATTAATTAATAAAAGCATCAATATAAAAGAACTGATTAATTACCCAATATTAATTCAAAAGAAACCCTCAAGTTCTCGAGAATATTTTGAAACATTTTGTGAGAAAAATAAAATAAAACTTCATAGCGTTATGGAAATATCCAGTTCAAATCTTTTAATTGAATTTACAAAAATAGGGTATGGAATAGGAGTGGTAACCAAACAATATGTCAAAAAAGAACTAGAAAATCATGAATTATTTGAACTAATTACAACACCCACTTTCCCCAAAAGAGACTTTGGCATTATCGCTTTAAAAAATGATTATTTATCCAAAGGAAGCCATTTGTTTATTGAAACTTTATTAAAAAAAGAAAAGAAATAAAAAATGTATGCTATACTTGAATATATAAAGTTATATGGAGGAAGTATGAAAAAAATAATTTTAGTAGATGGGAACAACTTGCTATTTCGTAGTTACTACGCTACCGCTTATTCAGGCTCGATGATGAAAAATTCCAAAGGGTTTCCCACCAATGCCATTTATGGTTTTGTATCAATGATTTATAAAATCATTGAAGAAGAAAATCCTGAATACATGGCCGTTGCCTTTGATATAGGAAAGAACTTTAGAAAAGAAAAATACGCTTTTTATAAAGAAGGAAGAAAAGATACCCCAAACGAACTAATTATGCAGATGCCTTATGCCAGAAAAATATTAAGCGCTATGGGTATCAAATACTTTGAATTAGAACCTTATGAAGCGGACGACATTATTGGGACGCTTTCTAAAAAAGTGGTGGAGGACCCAGAATTTATTGGAACCATTGTTTCAAGTGATCGAGACCTTTTACAATTAATCAATGAACAAATTGATGTTAAACTTTTAAAGCAAAAAGGGCACATACGCTACAACCCGATTACTTTCTTTGCGGACTTTCAAATCGAACCCATAAACATCATTGACTTAAAAGCTTTAGCAGGAGACGCATCCGATAACATTCCTGGTGTAAAAGGCATTGGTGAAAAAACAGCTCTTAACTTACTTGCAACCTATAAAACCATTGAAAATCTTTATGAACATATTGATGAAGTAAAAGGAAAAGCCAAAGAAAAATTAGAAATCGATAAAGAAAACGCCTTTATGAGTAAAGAAATTGCAACAATTTATAATGACGTCCCATTGGAAATTAAAGATTTAAACGACTTAAAATACATTCCTACCGAAAGCACCGACTTAACTTTAATTTTTGAAGAACTGGAATTTTATTCTTTCTTAAAAAAAATGAATAAACAAGAAAAAGCAAAAGAAGTAAAAAACTTGAAGATGGTCCAGTCCGTTGAAGACATTGAACTCGAAAATACAGTGGCTTTTTATCTTGAATTAGACGCTCCAAATTACCATCAAGCGAACCTTTTAGGGCTTTCTTTAAGTGACCAGAACAACACGTATTACATTGAACCCACCTTGATTGAAAAAGTTCTTCCCTTATTAGAAGGAAAAACACTTTTAACCTTCGACTTGAAAAAAAATAAAGTGGCTTTAAATAAGCTGAAATTACAATTACCAGAAGTGAACTATGATTTAATGTTAGCGAGCTACTTACTGAATTATAACATTAAAGATGACTTAGCTTATCTAATGAAACCAGAAGGCTACGATATCCCTTTTTATGAAGAACTAATTTCTGACAAAGAGCTCGATAAAGAAAAATTGGCTCAAATTCTTGCCCTTAAAAGCCTATACATTTTGGATACTAAAGAAAAATACATGGCAAATCTTAGAAAAGAAGAGAGCTTAGACTTATTTGAAAACATTGAAATGCCTCTTGCTAGTGTTTTAACATCGATGGAAACAACTGGCGTAAAATTAGATAAAAGCGTTTTAGATGAAATGAAAGAAGAATTGAAAGTTAAAATTGATGCCATAACACATGAGATTTATAATTTAGTAGGAGAAGAATTTAATATTGCTAGCACCAAACAACTTGGAGAAATTCTTTTCATAAAATTAGGCCTTCCTGGAGGAGTTAAAACCCAAAAAGGCTACAAAACCGATGCAAAAGTGATGCATAGATTATTAAATGAACACCCAGTCATTGCTAAAGTTTTAGAATACCGTAATTTAACAAAAATCTATTCAACTTATGTTGAAGGATTAGAAAACTTTATTGATACAGATGGCAAAGTCCATACAATTTTTAAGCAAACCTTAACAAGAACAGGCCGACTTTCTTCCGTAGAACCAAACATTCAAAACATTCCTGTTAAAGACGAAGAAGGAAGAAAAATAAGAAAAGCCTTTTTACCAAGCAACGGCTTATTTTTTAGTGCTGATTACTCTCAAATTGAACTTCGAATATTAGCTCACATTTCTGATTGCCAAGAACTCATTGACACCTTTAATAATGATGGTGACATTCACACCAAAGTAGCAAGTGACATCTATGGTGTATCAGAAGTAGAAGTCAGTAAAAGCATGCGTTCAACCGCTAAAGCCGTTATTTTTGGAATTGTCTACGGAATTAGTGGTTTTGGTTTAGGAGAAAACTTAGAAATGGAGACCAAAGAAGCCAAAAAGTTTATTCAAAAATACTATGAGCTCTACCCTGGAGTCAAAAACTATATGGATAATATTGTAAAAGAAGCTTATGTGGAAGGCTCAGTTAGAACCCTTTTCAATCGAAAAAGAGTGATTGAAGAATTAAATTCAGGTAATTATATGGTGCGTCAAGCTGGGGAAAGAATCGCATTAAACACTCCAATTCAAGGAACCAGTGCGGATATCATTAAAAAGGCTATGATTGATATCTATAAAGAATTAGAAAATCAAAACTTAAAAAGCAAAATTGTCATCCAAGTTCATGATGAACTGATTATAGACCTAGTCGAAAGCGAAAAAGAACAAGTAACCTCCATTGTAAACGAAAAAATGATGAACGCGATAAACTTAAAAGTTCCTCTAAAAGTAAGCAATGATTATGGAAGCAATTGGTATGAAACAAAATAAAGTTCTCTTAACAGGTTTTAAAAAAAGTAGTTCAAAAGATTTATTGAATAAAATTTCAGATTATTATGATAAATTTTTATTCTCAAACAACTATACAACAATTATTAAAGAAATGAGCGGTCTATTGGATAGAAAAAAGTACGATTAGGTCATCATGTTTGGCCAAAAACCCTTAACTAAAAAATTATCAATAGAATTAATAGGTAAACAAAAGGATAAAACAATAGAAACAACATTTTGCGTAGAAAAACTGACTAAAGTTTTAGAAGAAAACCAAATTGACTATCGATTAAGTGAAAATCCAGGGACCTCTTATTGTAACTTTGTTTACTATAATGTTTTAAAACGGTTGGAAGAAAGCGACACGAAAGCAATTTTTATTCATATACCTTATAAAAATAATTTTGTTCAAATGGAAGACCTGACCAAAATGTTCAATCAAGAATAAAGAAAGAAACAAATAAGGAGGAATCGTATGGAAACGATAATAAAAAAGTTAAATCCATCATTAATAGATATCGAACCTGTAATGGAGTATTTAAGACAGTTTCATAAATTTAAAATAACAAATGAAGATATAAATGACACCGATGGTGAAATTGTGTTACAAGGTCAAGAAGATAAAATAAAAATTGTATTTGTGAAAATCGAGGATAATAAATGGTGGAGTATCTATCGTTTTCATTCTAACGGCATAAAATACGAACAAGTTGATGTAATGATTTACAATCAAACTCAACCAAAAGGACATAATAGAATAATAAAATATTCTGGGCACATCGAAGAGAATAACTATTCACATATCATGGTAAGTTCCTATTCTTATTTAAATGATGAATTTGTGAGGAGTCGGAAAAAAGTTAGAGTAGTGCCAGTGGAAGATTTGGAAAAAATTCAATATTGTGAAGATATGAATTTGACAGAACTAATCTTTATGACAGATAAGAAAGTTCTAACATAATACAGAAAGAATATGAAGAAAACAATCCATTAGAATTGAAACTGAAAAAATATAAGTAGTAGGAGGAAACATGCCAGAAATTGCTGAAGTAGAAACCGTAAGAAACACATTAAAAAAACAGATTTTAAATAAAAAAATGACGAATGTTCAAATTTTATATGGAAAAATGATTGAAGGGGATCGTGAACATTTTAAACAAAATTTAATAAACAACGAATTTATTGATATTAAACGAAGAGGTAAGTGGTTAATATTTGAATTACACGACTATTATTTATTAAGTCACTTAAGAATGGAAGGAAAATTTTTTATTAAAAATAAAAAGGACGAAATTGTAAAACATGAACATATTATTTTTACCTTTGAAGATGAAAGTGAACTCAGATACCATGATACTCGGAAATTTGGACGAATGAACTTAATTAAAAAAGAGGAGTTAGAAAAAACAGAGGCCATCCAAAAACAAGGCTTTGAACCTGGAGAAAAAGAATTAACAAGCGAGTATTTATTAGAAAAATTCAAAAATAAAAAACTTCCCATAAAAAGCGTATTACTTGACCAAACCATAATCAGTGGGCTTGGAAACATTTATGCCAATGAAGTGTTGTTTGCATCAAAAATCAATCCATTTAAAAGTGCTTGTAAAATTACAAAAGAAGAAGCTCAAAATATAGTCGATAAATCTAAAACAATTATTGAAACAGCGATTTCTTTAGGTGGTACAACCATTAAAAGCTATACCTCTAGTTTAGGGGTTACAGGGAGATTTCAAAATAATTTAAATGTTCATAAAAAAGAAAACGAGCCTTGTACAAGATGTAAAACAAAAATAAAAAATGAAAAAATAAATGGGAGAAGTACTTATTATTGTCCCAATTGTCAGAAAAAATGAATTTTATAGTTAGCTATTGATAAACGAAGTGAATGGAGAATTATACTATTTTTAGGATGGATTTATCGATTTTCAAACCGTAAATGCCAGAAATATTGAAGTATGATTTTAAGTTGTGTTTTAATTGTAAACATCAAAGCACAAAATATTATAAAATATAAAAAGATAAAAATTAAAGTAAAAAAGTGTAAATTTGTAAATTACACTTTTTTAAGCTCTTTTTTTACATTCTTGATAAATGTAGTTAGTTGTTTTAACGTCTTCAATACTACGATGAGAACCAAAATCCAAATGAAAATACTTTTTTAAAGTTTCTAATTTATAATTAAAAGCTTTTGGAATGTATTTTCTAGCCAATTCTACAGTATCAAAAGACTCATTTTTTAAAGGCTCTAAACCTGATTTTTTTAAGCTCTCATTAATAAACCCTAAATCAAAAGCAACATTATGTCCAACTAATGGATAATCTTTGATAAAATTTAAAAAATCAGGTAAAACCTCTTGAATTGTTTTTTCATTTTTAACCATTTCATCTGTTATACCTGTAATAGTGGTAATAATCTCAGGAATGGGCATTTCTGGATAAATTAAAACATTAAATTCTTCAACAAGTTCATTATTAACATATTTTAGTGCTCCAATCTCAATAATGTGATCTATCGTTGCCTCTAAACCAGTCGTCTCAACATCAAAAACCACATAATCATCTACTAAATTTTTCATACATCTCTTCTTTCCAATAACCTATTATAATGAAACGATTAAACTTTGTCAAAAAATTATTGGTTGATTTTTTAGTTCAAAGTCATACGTTTTTTCATTAGTAATTAAATCATACAAAAGAGCGGCTTTTTCTTCAAATTCATAAAGCTGTGAATGCTTATTTACTTTTAGAGGGAGTTCTATTTTCTTTTTTATTTGATTTAAATAAGCTAAGCCATGTTCATTAAAACCTAAAATTTGTATAGAATCAAAAGAAATTTGGAAAGCGATGTCTTTAGTTATGCCAAGTAAGATATGAATGAGCATTCTTTTTATTTTGTTATAAGTGTAACGTTTTGTTTTAACACGACTTATAAAATTTTCTAAATTGTTACATTGTTTAATCATTTTTTTGAGTCTTTTTTCTATACCTTCATCAACATCTAAATAAGTATTTAAATGGTGAGAGGTTAAGATTTTAGACTTGATTAAAAGAAAAAGAATATTTTGATCTACTTTTTTTATAAAAGGAACACAAGACAAAGGAAGATAATTTTTAATATCTTGTTTTAATTTTAATTTATTTCTTATATTGCTAGCACTAATTATTTTTTCATTGCTATGTAAATCATGATAATCATTCGTTCTTTTTATCGTCTCTAAAGAAATAGGAAAATTATTTTTTATGATCGCTTTAGCATAACTAATCCCTAATAAGTCATTTGGAGTATATTGAATGTCTTCATTAATACTCTTAGCTAACGCCGTAGGGTAATTAACGCCTGTCTTTAAATGATTTTGAACCTTGTCATTAAAATTATCCTCTAATTGAACAGAAGCAATGCGAGTGATTTTCTTTATATCATGACATTCACTTCCAAAAATAACTTTTTCAACATGAAATTGATTTAAAAGAAAAAGGGCTTTATCACTAAAAATATCCGCTGCTTGTGTGCCATAAACAACAGGCAAAGAAACAACCAAGTCAATACCATGCAAGAGGCTTAAACGGGTTTTATCTTCTTTAGTCAAGACACTCACTTCACCACGTTGTAAAAAGTAGCCATTTAAAACTAAGATAAGTAACGAATCAGGATAACGTTTTTTTATTTCATTTATATGGTATAAATGCCCATTATGAAAGGGATTATATTCACCAATTAGACCAATAACGTCCATAAAATTTTTCCTCCCCAAATTCAATTTTTTATATTATAATATACTTAGGTGAAATTATGAATATAAATTTAAGTAAAATTCCTGAAATAGGGCTAAATGTGGATGAAAATATAGTATTAAATAAAGAACTTTATGAAAAAACAGAAATTGAAGAAATAAAAAATTTGCATATAAAGGGAAGCATTCGTTACGATTATGAAGGAAATTTAAATTTGAATTTAGAAGCACAAGGTATTTTTATTTTACCTGATGCTCTAACATTAGAGCCCATTGATTACCCTTTTACATCTCAAATTGATGAAAAAATTGAAAATATTGAAGAATATTGTGGTTCTTTTTATGAAAAAAGTAAAAATTCTCTTGATATTAGTGAAATTTTATGGGAAAATATTGTACTAGAGATTCCCATAAGTATCACAAATCATAAAAGTGAAGACTTATTATTAAAAGGAAATGGTTGGGAACTAGTAAATGAAAACAAAGAAGAAATTGACCCAAGATTAGCTAAATTAAAAGAGCTACTGGATGAAGGAAAGGAATGAGGTTTTGTATGTTGCAATTGGATATTCAAAGATTTGCCGTTCCATTTAGAAGAACAAGTAAAACTAAAAAAAGAATGCGTCGTACTCATTTAAAAAAAGAAGTCGGAGTAATCGAAAAATGTTCAAAATGTGGTGCTGCTATTAGACCGCATCGTGCTTGTTTAAAGTGTGGCAATTATAAAAACAAAGAAGTCATTAAAACAACAGTAGAAGAGTAACATGTAAGTTATTCTTTTTTATTGTCAAAAAATGGTAAGTGATATATAATTGAATTACAAATAAGGTAAAACTTTATTTGGTTATAGAGAAAAGTCTTAAGAAAGGCTAACTATTAAAAGTCAATAGTTTTTCTAAAAAATTTAAAATTGGAAAAGAAACCCACGCCAAAAAGATTTCACAAAAGTGAAATTATGAAAAATTGAACAATCAATTATTTCAACAAAGACGGATCAAATTGGATATTTTTAGTTTCAAGAATGAAAATGACTCTAATAAGTTTTTTACAAACATGTGATAAAGCGACTCTATGACATTTACCTTCGGAAATTTTCTTATAGTAATAATCATAAAAAGTGTTATTAAATTTAATAACAGTAAGAGCTACATTCATTAATGAATATCTTAAATATCCAGACCCACGCTTCACCATCTTGCCTTTTGAAGACATTGTGCCTGACTCAATAA
>CAJTUR010000015.1:10768-36000 GCA_910579535.1 uncultured Bacilli bacterium | reverse complement strand
AATTACTGAGTGATTCCGATTAAAACCCCGTTGCTTGCGGCGGGTTGTAGTTTATCTTATTTTTTATTAAAATAAAAGTTCTCTTTTTTTTTGACTCACATATAATCTACTATATGAGGAGGAAATATGGAAATATTAAAAGTATCGTCAAAATCTAATCCCAGTAAAGTGGCTGGTGCTATTGCTAATATTATTAGAGAAAGCAAGATGGTTGAAATTCAAACAATTGGTGCTGGAAGTTTAAATCAAGCCATTAAAGCGGTAGCAATAGCAAGAGGATTTGTTGCTCCAAGTGGAGAGAATTTAATTGTTATTCCAGCGTTTAGTGATATTAGTATTAATGGCGAACAAAAAACAGCAATTAAATTAATTGTAGAAGCGAGATAATTCTAGGCTTCTTTTTTTGTCTTATTGTTTCTGTATCATTTTTGATGTATAATTTTATTAGTGATGCCTTATGAAAAAAAAATTATCTAAAGAGTTTATTATTGAGCTTTCAGCTTTAAAAGAAGAACCAAAATGGATGCTTGATTTTCGTTTAAAGTCTTATGAAAAATTTTTAGAATTAGAAAATCCAACTTTTGGACCTTGTCTTGATTTTTCATTTGATGAGATTTTGTATTATAAAAATGAAGAAGAAAAATTTAAAGAGAATTGGAAAGAGGTTTCCAAAAATGTTCGGAATACTTTTTGTTCTTTAGGAGTTGTAGATGCCGAAGAAAAATATTTGGATGGAGTAAGTAACCAGTATGAAAGTGAAGTTGTCTATCATAAGAATAAGACGGATAAAGGGATTATTTTTTTGAGTACAGATGAAGCTTTAAAACTTTATCCTGAATTATTTAAAAAATATTTTAATACTTTAGTGAAGTATGATGAGAATAAATATACAGCTTTAAATGGTGCGGTATGGAGTGGGGGAAGTTTTATTTATATTCCTAAAAAAACAGTACTGGATCGTCCTTTACAAAGTTATTTTCGGATTGATACAGAAAGTTTAGGTCAATTTGAAAGAACGCTTATTATTGTCGATGAAGAAGCGAGTTTAGACTATATTGAAGGGTGTACAGCTAAGAGTTATTCGAGTTCGTCTTTGCATGCAGGAGTTGTAGAAATTTTTGTAAAAAATAGTGCTTCAATGCGTTATTCAACGATTCAAAATTGGAGTACAGATGTTTATAACTTGGTTACGAAAAGAGCTTTAGTTGAAGATCATGCGAAAATGGAATGGATAGATGGTAATATTGGAAGTAAAGTGACAATGAAGTATCCTTGCTGTGTTTTAAAAGGGGATTTTGCAATAGGAAGGTCTATTAGTGTTGCGTATGCGAAAGAGAATCAAGTGTTGGATGCTGGTGCAAAAATGATTCATTTGGGAAAACAGACTAAAAGTTCTATTATTAGTAAATCCATTGCTTCTATAGGAACCGCTAATTACCGAGGAACCACTCGAATTACGAAAGAGGCTAGTGATAGTGTTGCTGAGGTAAAATGCGATACGATTTTATTAGATGATTTAGCTCAAAGTGATACGTATCCTACTAATGTTGTAGAGAATAATACTTCTCGTCTTTCTCATGAAGCGACGGTTTCAAAATTGGATCAAGAGGTTTTGTTTTATTTGATGAGTCATGGGATTACAGAAGAGCGCGCTAAGGAATTGATTATAACAGGTTTTATTTCTGATTTTAAACGTGAGTTACCTATGGAATATGCGGTTGAAATTAATCGCTTATTAAAAGAGTAATTTTTTCTTTTTACTTTTTTTAGGCTATTATTTTATTAAAGAATAGAATTGACTGTTCTTTTTTGTTTTTTACGTTTCTAATTTTGCTTTTTTGTTTGCTATTTAAAAAAAAGGGTGGTTTGCTTCTCTTTTTTTCTTTTGTTATAGTGCAAGGGAAAGGAGGTTAAATATGAATCAAGTATTGTTAGTAGGTCGCCTTTGTAAGGAGCCAGAAGTAGTGACTACAGAAAAAGATAGAAAAAGAAGTGTCATTACTCTTGCGGTGAATCGTCCTTATAAAAATAGTGATGGACTTTATGAAGCGGATTTTATCCGTTGTGTTTTATGGAATAACGTTGCACTTAATACTTTTTCTTATTGCCATACAGGAGATGTTTTAGGCATTAAAGGCCGTTTGCAAACACGAAGCTATGAAGCTGAACATGAAGAGAAAAAGTATCTTATGGAAGTTATTGCCGAAAAGATTACATTTATTTCTAGTAATAAAAGTGCATTAAAAACAGTTACGGAAGAAAGTTAATTAATTTTTTTAAAATTAAGAAAAAAAAGACTCCTTTTTCATATAGTTATTTAGGTGATGCTTTAATGAAAAATTTTTATAAATCTCTAGGGCTGTTAGGAATTATGGTCTTTAGTTTTTATTATACGGAAAAAATTGCTATTCTTATGCAAAATAAGAGTCCGATTATGCAAAGTATTAATCAAATTGAGAATAATTATTTAGAATCTCCTGTGAATGCAACAATTGAGGGTGAATCAATTACTCCTGGGATTATGGGAAGAATGATTAATAAAACAAAAAGTTATGTTAATATGAAATCTTTTGGTATCTTTAATGAATATTATCTGGTTTTTGATGATGTGAAACCAGATGTTTCACTTGAGGATAATAAAGATAAAATTATTACAAAAGGGAATAAGAAAAAAAACGCTGTTGCGTTTTTAATCGAAAAAAATCAACCCATCGCCGATTATTTTCAAAATCAAAAAATTAAAGCGTCTATTTTTATAAATGAACAAAGTTTTGATAAAAATAGTTTTTTTGAACAGATTAATAATGATAAGGAATCTTATAAAAATACAGAAAGTCTTTTAAATAAGAATAATTTAAATACAAATATTTGTTACCTCCATTCTATGGATAAAGACTTTTGTATCAAAAATAAAAAGTATTTGGTTAATGAAACGTTTGCTTTAAATAATTCTAATTTTATTGAGATTAAGAAAAATTTAGAAAGTGGTTCAATTATTTTAATTAAAGAAAATACTTCTTTAGAAAATGTAAAGCTTCTTTTAAAGGAAATTCAGTTTAAAGGATTAAAAATTATAACGTTGAGCGATTTAATTAATGAAAAAAAGGATTAAAATCAAAAATCCTTTTCTAATTTTTATAAAGACGATAGAAGTTGATGCTTGGACGATTTAAGAACCGTATAGGAATTTTATAGGTTCCTAAGCCATTTGAAATGTACATTCTAGTCATTTGTTTTTGATATTGGCTTCCTGTAAATTCATTAATTTCTTCTTGATTTAATAGAAATCCTTTAAAGGGGAGAGAGGTTAATCCTTTTAAGGTATGGCCCGCAAAGATAAGATTGGGGAAAATGTCTTCATTTATGATGGTTGGCTCATGACTTAACCAAATAGTATAGTAGGGGGTAGTGGCATCCTTTTCTCTATATTTTGCTTTTTCAATGTCTATTAGATGTTCCTTGATGGATGCGGTTCCAACAAATAAAATAGGATCGTTTCCTTCGTAATAAAGTAAATCGTTTTGATTATCTAATACTAAAAAATTGGAGGATTCTAATATTTCTAAGTAAAGGGTTTTATTTATTGCATCATTATCTCCTATTACTGCGTATTTTTTTATGTTGGCATGAATGTTTTTTAAATTTTCTTTTAAAGCTTCGATATCTTGTTCTTTTAATTCATAAGTATCGTTTAATAAATCTCCAGTAAATATGACAATATCTGAGTTCAGTTCGTTGATTTTCGTTACCACTTTAGGAATCGTGCTTTTATTAATGGTTTCTCCATATAAAAGATCTGAAAAATGAGTGATTTTTAATCCATCGTAAGAGAAAGGAAGATTTTCATCGTAAATGGCCTGTTCATGGATTTTTATCCAATTGGGTTCCAGATACCTTATGTATACATAGAAAAATAAAATAGAAAGAATTAAAAAAAGAAGAATCTTTTTCCATCTTTTTTTAGGAACGATTTCATTCTCTTTCATTTTTATCCTCCAAGGAGAAAGCTAGAGAGTAATACTAATGCAACCGATAAAGAATTATGCAAGACATGAGGAATAATAGATGAGAATAGGTTGTCGGTTTCATAGTAAGCTTTAGCAAAAAAATAACCTAGTGAACCATAAGGAATGATAAAAAGAAACTCTTTCCAATGGCTTAATAAATTGGCTATGGTAAATTCATCAATGGCGGTTAGGACATGTAATAAACCAAAAATGAAAGCACTTGTTAAAGCATAAACGGTTTTTTTATTAAATGATTTCCGAAGGGCGTAACGAAAGATGACTTCTTCTAAAAAAGGACCAATTAAAATAGTTACAGGAATTGCGTATAGAGGAAATTCAAATAGAGTTTCTCTAGCCATTTGTTCGTTTACTGATATGTTATTAACGAAAGATGAAATAACTAAATTGGATCCAATCATGACTAGTAAGCCATAGCCCCAATAGCTTAGTCCTTTATTGATAATTTCTTTTGGTTTTTTTAAAAAATCTTTAAATTGTTTTATTATGTCTTTTTTTACAATCAGAAAGATAATTAGAAGCGTTATGAGATAAAGGGCTAAATAGGCTAGGTTTGAAATCCAAAAATTGTCACTTAATAAAAAGTTTTTTAAGATTACAGCAAGAATAATTGGGCAAATGACTAAGTAAAGAACCCCTAAAGCTAAAGTATAGAGTAGGCCTTTAAAAAATTGTTTTGCTTCACTCATTTTATGTACCCCAAAGATGATAATCTCTCTTTTATTTTTGCTTTAGAAGCGTAACCAATAATTCGATTTAAGCTTGTTTTTTCTTCGCCATCGGTAAAAAATAAAGTCGTTGGAGTTCCAGAAAAATTAGCGTATTTTGAAAGCGTAATTTTTTCCTCCGTGTTTAAATTTGTTATGTTTAAAACATTAGCTTCAAGATTGATTTCTTTTAAAGTTCGATCTAATTCAGGTAAGTATTGCTCACAATGTGAACATCCAGTCTGACTTATGACTAAAATAAAAGACTCTTTATTTTCAATTTTGGCTTCTAAGTCTGTCATTTTAATGTCAATTAGTTTTGTATCACTTATTTTTTCACTAAAAGCAAACTTATAAACTAAAAAGGCTCCAAAACAAATGACAAGTAGTATTATTAGGTATAAATACCAATTCTTTTTAATGTTTTTCATATAATCACCATTAAAAATATATCATAATTTATTATTAATAGCAATTGTCTTGCTAAATGTTTCTTTGTGTTTTTTAATTTAAAGTTTACATTAATAATGAAATGTGTTAAAATATCTTTTAATTAAAGAAGGGGATGTTATGGGATGGGAATTGAGGAATTAAAACTATTCTTTGGGCAATTGTATTCGGATGCGTTTGTTCCAAAAGAATTTTTAAAGGACTATCCAGAAGAAAACCTTTGTTTTGGGGAATCTAGAATAGGCAAAGTGGCTTTTGCTAAAGATTTGTTAGAAGAAAATTCGGTGAAGCTTTATCAATTGTTTAAGGAAGTTTCTAATAAAAAGCAAAATATTTATTTTAATGATTTAAAAAAAGTTGAAGTTTATTCTTGGACTGGCAATTTGTGGCCATTTGATGATTTGCTTGCTCTTGGAACAGCTACAGGTTTTATTCATTTTAAAAAAGATAAAACAAAATGGACTTCTGAGGAAATGCTTAATCCAGAACTAGTTATGGCTCCCGTTTTGTTTGAAGATATAGATTTATCAAAATTTAAAAGTATTAAAAGCTCAATAAGTGATGAGAGTGCAATTGTTTCAAAAATTATTGCTCTTTATAAAAAATGCGTGACTACTAAAGAGGATGAAGAGGTTTGTTATGGTCAAAATCGTATTAAAAAAGTAGCTTTCAATAAGACAAAATTAAATAATGCTTATAAAACCATTTCTTCTCTTTTAAAGCAATTTAATCTTAACGCAGATTGTTTTAGTTTCAATGATTTAAAAGTTTTGAAAAATGGCTTTAGACTTCCTTTAGATGTTGTTGAATATTTGCTTGCGATGGCTCATGCCATTAACTTTATTCAATATGAAGAAACGGAAGAACAAAATGTTAAAAATCCATCCCTTCAATTCACTTTGGATTATAAGCTTTGTGAAGATTTACCGAATAGAACTGTTTTTTTAAAAAATGGTGTTAAGAGACAAACTAATAAAGGAGAAGAATTAGCTTCTTTAGTGACCTCTCTTTATGAGAAATGTCTTGCCCAATCAACTGATAAAGAGATTTGTTTAGGTAAGAATCGCACTTGTTCTGTATTTTTTAATAAAATAAAATTAAATCAAATTTCTGATGAAGTTTCTAATTTATTAAAACAACTCTTAGTTCAATGCGATTGTTTTTCCTTTAATGATTTAAAATTAATAAAAAATCGATTCTGTTGGGTAAAAGATGAGTCGGTTGTGGACTGTTTGCTTGCCATGAGTAGTGCACTTGGAATCCTTGAATTTGCAAGTTATACAGAAAGTGAAGAAAGAGATGATGGTAATCCAAAATTGATTTTCAACACTGGCAAAAGAGACGTTCAATTGAATTTAATAGAAAAGAAGTTTGTTAAAGCTACTTCTTCAAATAAAGAAAAAGCTTTTGCTTTTATGACGCATTTTTATAAAAAATATTTTAAATCAGAAAATTATCATTTCTTTCAAGAAAAAAGGAAAAAAACAGCTATAAATAGAGGAGAGCAATTCTCTACTTTAGTCTTAACTCTTTATGAAAAATGTCTTGCTAGTTCTATTAATGAGGAAATTTGTTATGGTTGCAACCGTGATGAATCCATTGCGTTTAATAAAAAGAAGCTTGAAAAATTTTTCCCGGATATTTGTCAATTATTGAAGAAGCTTTCTATTAATAGTAAATGCTTTTCATATAATGATTTAAAGATGATGAAAAATCATTTGAGATGGGTGAAAGATGATTCAGTTGTGGACTGTTTGTTAGCCATGGCTAATGGATTGGGCATTATTCAATTTAGTAAGCAAATTATTGAATGTGAAGAAGATTATGTGAATCCAGAACTATTTATAGCTGATGCTTATTTTTCGGAAAATACAAGACAAAGAAGATTGAAAATTAGCTAAAATTTTCTCTTTTTTTTTAATTTCTTTTATGTTAAAATACTTTTAACAGATTTAAGTGGGCAGAAACATCCCACTTTTATTATTGAGGTGAGGAATGGAAAAAGTTTTAGAGACGATAAGGAAAAAAATTGAAGAGGAATTAAAACGTTTGGAGATTGTGGTTGATAGTGTGACTTATGAAACGTCTGGTAATTATAATTTTTTAAAAATAGTACTTGATAAGGTCAATGGTCTTGATTTAGATATGGTTGTTGAAGCTACGAATCTAATTAATCCCATTCTTGATCAATTAGATTTGATTGAAGAAGAATACATATTAGATGTTTCAAGTAAGGAAAGAGGTAATGAATAATGAATTCAAAAGAATTTTTAAAAGCACTTGATCATATTGTTGAAGAGAAAAATATTAGTCGTGAAGTGGTTTTAGAAGCTATGGAACTTGCCTTAACGACGGCTTATAAGAAAAATTTTGATTCAAAAACCAATGTTCGAGTAGATATTAATAGAGAAACAGGAGAAATAAAAGTTATTTCCTATTTTGTCGTTGTTGATGATTATGATGATGGAACAGAAACCGTAGATGAAGAGGGAAATGTTACTAGAATTCCTCCTGAAATTAATGAAGATGCTCAAATTTTATTAGAAGAAGCTAGAGAAATGGTTCCAACTATTAATGTAGGAGAAACAATTGAAAAAGAAGTGACTCCGAAAGATTTTGGACGTGTTGCCACAAGTACCGCTAAGCAAGTTATTAATCAAAAAATTAGAGAAGCAGAAAGAAATAGCATTATTTTAGAATATCAAGATAAAGAAGGCGAACTTTTAGTAGGAATGCTTGCTATGGAAGACAAAAAGAACTATTATGTTGATTTAGGAAGAACAAGAGGAATATTACCTATGACAGAAATGATTCCTGGAGAAACGGTTAAGATGGGGACCAGCATCAAAGTTTATGTTTCTAAAGTAGAAGAAACAACAAAAGGACCGCTTATTTTGTTATCTAGAAAGCATTATGGTTTTGTAAGAAGACTTTTTGAAACAGAAATTCCTGAATTAGCGGATGGAACCATTCAAATGTATCAATGTGTTCGTGAACCTGGTATTCGTAGTAAAGTGGCTGTTTTTTCTAATAATGAAAAAATTGATCCAATTGGCGCTTGTATTGGCGCAAATGGCAATCGTATTGGAAGTATTTTAAAAGAACTAAATGGAGAAAGAGTCGACTTGATTTTATATAGCGAAGAACCTTCAGAATTTATAAAAAATGCTTTAAGTCCAGCCAAAAACGTTATAGTTAATATTACGGATCCTGTGAAAAGGGAAGCGTTAGCCATTGTAGACGATGAAAATTTAAGTTTAGCAATTGGTAAAAAAGGAAGCAATATTAAACTCGCTAGTCGTTTGACGAAATATAAAATCGAAGTGAAAACCATGAGTCAAATTAATGAAGAAGGAAATAGAGGAGAATCTTCTTTTTAAAAAGTAAATACGGGAGGTTTTACGTTGTTTTAAAAAAATGTTTAAAGAAGGTGTAAAAGATGAAACAAAGAAAAATACCTTTAAGAATGTGTATCGTAACTAGAGAAAAGTTAGAAAAAAAAGAATTAATTCGCGTGGTTCGTACTCCTGAAGGAACGATACAGCTAGATTATACTGGAAAAATGAATGGTAAGGGTGCGTATTTAAAAAGAGATTTAGAGGTTATAAATAAAGCGAAAAAAAATAAAATATTAGATAGAGTTTTAGAAACAAATGTTCCAGAAGGAATTTATGAAGAACTAGAAAAAAATATGAAAATGAGAGGTGAGGAAAAATGATGAGTGTTAGTGAATATGCAAGTAGTGTTGACTTATCTGTTGCTGAAGTTTTAAAAAAAGCAAGAGAGCTTGGGATTGAAGTAAAAACGGGTAATGATGAATTAAGTGATGATGATGTCATTATTTTAGATAATGCTATAAGTTTAATTAGTACAGATACAGAAGCGACTTTAGAAGATAATGATGATATTGATGAAGTCGTAGAAAGTATTATGGAAAGTAGTCAAATTGCTTCTATTAATGATGGTGAGAAAAAACAAAAATTAAAAAAGAAAAGTCAGATTGCTAGTAGTAAAGAAGAATACTTGAATAAAAGAAAAGAAATGTATAAGCACAAAGAAAAATTGATGAAAAATAGTAAAGATGAACATGTGGTTTTATACAAAGAAAATATGACGGTTAATGAACTGGCTTCTGAACTTGGAATTAGTGGCAACGATATGATTAAAAAACTGATGAGTTTAGGATTAATGCTTAATTTAAATCAAAGTATTGATTATGAAAATGCAACGATTGTTGCTATGGATTACGATAAGACTTTAAAAAGAGAAGAAACTCAAAATGTTGCTAATTTTGAAGAATATGAAATTACCGATAATGAAAATGATTTAGAAGGGCGTCCACCTGTTGTTACGATAATGGGACACGTTGACCATGGTAAAACCAGTTTACTGGATTATATTCGTCATTCTAAAGTTACGGAGTCTGAATTTGGTGGGATTACGCAACATATAGGCGCTTACCAGGTAAATCATAATGGAAGTCCCATTACGTTTATTGATACACCAGGCCATGCGGCTTTTACAGAAATGCGTGCTCGAGGAGCTCGTGTAACCGATATCGTTATTATTATTGTTGCAGCGGATGATGGTGTAATGCCTCAAACAAAAGAAGCGATTGACCATGCGCAAGCAGCGAATGTTCCTATTATTGTTGCGGTTAATAAAATTGATAAGCCTGATGCTCATCCAGAACGTATCAGACAAGAAATGAGTGAAGCTGGACTTACACCAGAAGAATGGGGAGGAGACTATCCTTTTGTAAATATTTCAGCGGTAACAGGAGAAGGAATTGACCTTTTACTTGAAACGATTCAGACGATAAGTGAAGTTGAGTGTTTTAAAGCGAATCCAAATCGTTATGCGGTCGGTTCTGTTATTGAAAGTCGTGTGGATAAAAATATTGGTGGTGTGGCTTCTTTACTTATTCAAAATGGAACGTTAAGACTAGGAGACCCAATTGTTGTTGGAACCTTTAGTGGAAAAGTTAGAACGATGAAAAATGATTTAGGTGAATCGATTGTTAGTGCCGGCCCTTCCATGCCAGTTGAAATTACAGGAATTTCAGATAACCCTAGTGCTGGTGATAAATTTATGGCTTTTGAGACTGAGAGTGAAGCAAAAAGAATTGCTGATGCTAGAAGTCGTGAAAAAAGAGAGTCTAAGTTAACTAAAACAAGTTTATCTTTAGACGATTTGTTTAGCAAAATTAATGAAGGTCAAAATTCGATTCATGTCGTTTTAAAAGCGGATGTTCGTGGAAGTGAAGAAGCAGTACGAAATGCTCTTGAAAAAATCAATGTCGAAAATGTGACCGTTAAAGTCATTCGTAGCGGTATTGGAACGATTACAGAAAGTGATGTTGTTCTTGCTAATGCTAGTGATGCTATTATAATTGGATTTAATGTTAGTCCATCTAGTAAAACTAAAGAGATTGCCCGTGAATATGGAGTAGACATTCGTCTTTATACCATTATTTATAAAGTGGTTGAAGAAATGGAATTGGCGATGAAAGGAATGCTAGATCCTGAATTCGAAGAACATGAACTTGGTGAAGCGGTGATTCGAAAAATATTTAAATTTTCAAAAGTGGGAAATATTGCTGGAAGTTATGTTGAGTCGGGTATTATGAAAAATGGTAGTCTTGCTCGTGTGATTCGTGATGGAATCGTTATCTATGATGGGAAAATTGCTAGTATTCAAAGAGAAAAAGATACAGTAAAAGAAGTGAAAAAAGGTTTTGAATGTGGTATTACTTTAGATAATTATAGTGATATTAAAGAAGGCGACATCATTAAATCTTTAGAGATGGTTGAGGTGAAACGCGTTTGAGTAGTATAAAAATAAAACGTATTGCTTCAGAAATGACCAGAGTGATTAGTGAAATTTTATTAGAAGAAGCAAGAGATGAGCTTTTGAAATCGATGACCATTACAGGAGCTGAGGTCTCTAATGATTTATCGTTTGCTAAAATTTATTTTACTAGTTTAAGGGATATGGAGCCTAGCAAGTTAGAACATGAAATGGACGAAGCTTCCTCTTTTATTCGAACGAAAGTCGCTGAAAAAATGGACTTAAGAAATACACCAAAATTGAAGTTTGTTTATGATCATTCTATTGAATATGGTAACAAGATTGAAAAAATATTAAGTGAAATCAAGGAAGAAAAGTAAATTAAATAAAGATGATGAATGGCATATTAGTTATTAACAAAGAGCAAGGTTTTACGAGTCGCGATGTTATTAATATTTTAAATAAAAAGTTAGATACGAAAAAGATTGGGCATACAGGAACTTTAGATCCTATTGCTACTGGAGTTTTAGTAGTTTGTGTGGGAAGATATACTAAGTTGGTAGATAAAATAACGAGTTATGATAAAGAATATGTGGCTACTATTGAATTAGGTAAAAGAACAGATACTTTAGATAGTACAGGGCATATTTTAGAAGAAAGTGAGTCTGTTCGTGTTGATAACTCAGTACTTATTAACACTCTTCATTCCTTTTTAGGAAAAAGTAAGCAAGAAGTTCCAGCGTATTCGGCCATTAAGATTGATGGTAAAAAGTTATATGAATATGCGAGAAATAATGAGTGTATCGAATTACCTAAAAGAGAGATAGAAATTAAAGAAATAGAACTTTTAAAAAATGAGAAGGGTTTTATAACTTTTAGAACTGTTGTTTCTAAAGGAACTTATATTCGAAGTTTAATTAGAGACATTTGTAAATCTTTAAATGTACTGGGGACCATGTCGTCTTTAGAAAGAACGAGGCAAGGAAATTTTAAAATAAGCGGTGCGGTTACTTTAGAAGATATTGATAAAAATAATGATCAATTACTACAATTGGAAGATATTTTTGATTGTCCCTTTTATGAAATGAATGAAGAAGAATATTTTAAATTTGTAAATGGGGTTAAATTAGAAATTGAAGAAAATTCTCCTTATTTATTATTAAAATATCAAAATCAAGTAGTGGCTTTATCTGAAAAAAAAGAAGGTTATTATAAAACTGTATTTAGAAACATATAATTAGTGTGTTTCTTTTTTTATATCAAAAGAGTGTAAAATTGTATGATGAATTTTAGTTGATTTATTGTAAAAAATATGTATAATAGTGGAACGAAAAGGAGGAGTTGGTTATGGAAGAAAAGGAGCTTAATTCCTTAGTACAAGTGATTAAGAATAAAATTATTCAAGATAGTATTATTCTTTTAGAAATGCGTTTTACTTATAGTAATCAAAAAATGGATAATTATAATAAAATAATGCATTATGTAGAAAACATTTCAGAAAGCGCTATTAAAAAGAATATTATGAATGGAACCGATTTACATATTATTGATCAACGTAGTATAATTGGGTTTGTAACAAGTGATTTGAATGCTTTTTTTAAAGAAATGGTTTCTTTTAGAAGATCGAATCCTTTTCTTGATGAAAGTTTTATTTTAAAAGCTGATGAATCTGTACTTCTGTCATTTATTTCAGATTATTTAAAATATCATACTTATGAAGAAAATTTAAAGCTGAAGAAACTGTTTTTAAAAAGATATAACATTAGTTTTCCAGAAATGAAGGACGAAGCTATTGAAAGACTATTCTTTAATGCCTTTAGTTCTTTGTATATTGAAGTAACAGAAAATCATAGTAGGTCGATTTAAAGCATTTGCATTTTACTGTAAACTGTAATATAATGAATAAGAAGTTTATTCTTAGTTAGAAAGATTCTCGATTTCTAATTCAGTTTAAACCAATTAAAAAGAAAAGGAGAAAAAGTATGTCAATTACAAAAGAAGAAAAAGCTAATATTATTAAAGAGTTTGGTAAGAATGAGAAAGATTGTGGTTCAACTGAAGTTCAAGTGGCTATTTTAACTAAAAAAATTAATAGTTTAACAGAACACTTAAAAGTTCATATTCACGATTATCATTCTAAAAGAGGACTTTTAATGATGGTTGGTAAAAGAAGAAAATTATTAGATTATCTAAAAGAAAACAATGTAGTTTCTTATAGAAATTTAATTGAAAAGTTAAATATAAGAAAATAGGGCACTTCGTTTTTAAAGTGTCTTTTTTCATGTAGAAGAGGTTATTATGAAAAGAAAATTTGAGATCGATTTTTTAGGAAGAAAGTTAGTCGTTGAAACAGGAGAGCTTGCAAAGCAAACGAATGGTTCCGTTTTAGTAAGGTATGGGGATACGGTTATTTTATCGGTTTGTGTGATGGGAAAAAATACGATTACAGCTGATTTTTTTCCATTAACGGTTTTGTATCAGGAAAAATTGTATTCTGTAGGTAAGATTCCAGGGGGTTTTATAAAACGTGAGGGGAGACCAACGGATGAAGCGACTCTTGCAGCAAGAATTATAGATAGACCAATTAGACCGATGTTTGATGAGAATTTAAGAAATGAAATTCAAGTTATCAATACTGTTTTATCCGTAGATCAAGATAATTCTCCTATTATGGCCAGTTTGTTTGGAAGTAGTTTATGTTTGGGAATTAGCGATATTCCATTTGATGGACCTGTTGCAGGCGTTGTGGTCGGAAAAATTGGTAAACAGTTTATTATTAATCCCACAAGTGAAGAGTTGGAACAAAGTAGTCTTAATTTGACTGTTGCGGGAACTAAAGATGCCATTTGTATGGTTGAAGCTGGTGCTCAGGAATTAAGCGAAAAAGATATGTTGGAAGCTTTGATGTTTGGTCATGAACAGATTAAAACGCTTTGTGCGTTCCAAGAAAAGATTATTAAAGAAATTGGTAGAGAGAAAAAAGAGCTTGTTGTTTCTAAAATTGATGAGGCATTAGAGTGTAGTGTAAAAGAATATGCTACGAAAGGTATTTTGGAAGCGATTCAAATTAAAGATAAATTAAAAAGTTATGAAGCAGTAGAGGAAGTTAAAACAAGAGCTGTAGAAAATTTTGCGGAAGTGTATGCAAATTCAGAAAATATTGAACAAATTTTAAAGGATGTTCGAAAAGTTTTGGATGGGATTGAAGCAAATGAAGTTAGAAGATTAATTACAGAAGAAAAAGTAAGACCTGATGGAAGAGCGATGGATGAAATTAGACCATTGGATGCTCAAATTGATTTGCTTCCAAGAACTCATGGTAGTGCCTTGTTTACAAGAGGGCAAACGCAAAGTCTTGCAACGACAACGTTAGGAGCTTTAGGAGAACATCAAATTTTAGATGGTTTAGGTTTAGAAGATGCTAAAAGATTTATGCTTCATTATAATTTTCCTCAATTTTCAGTGGGAGAAACTGGAAGGTATGGAAGTCCTGGAAGACGTGAAATTGGTCATGGAGCTTTAGGGGAAAGAGCTCTTTTACAAGTCATGCCTAGTGAAGAAGCGTTTCCTTATACGGTACGTGTGGTTAGTGAAATATTAGAGAGTAATGGTTCAAGTAGTCAAGCAACGATTTGTGCGGGGTGTCTATCTTTAATGGCGGCGGGCGTTCCTATAAAAAAGACAGTTGCTGGTATTGCTATGGGTCTAATTACTAAAGGAGAAAATTATACCATATTAACCGATATTGCTGGGTTAGAAGATCATATGGGCGATATGGATTTTAAAGTGGCTGGAACACGAGATGGAATTGTTGCCTTACAAATGGATATTAAAATAAAAGGGGTTACTAAAGCGATTTTAAAAGAAGCTTTAGCTCAAGCCAAAAAAGCAAGACTTCAAATTTTAGATGTGATGGAAGATTGTATAAAAGAGCCTCGTAAAGAATTGTCTCCTTACGCTCCAAAAATTGAAACGTTTACGATTAATCCTGATAAAATTAAAGATGTTATTGGTCGTGGTGGTGAGATGATTACTAAAATTATTTTAGATTGTAGTCATGTTAAAACGGTAAACGATAAGGATGCTGTTAAAGTAGATTTAGAGGACGATGGACGTGTTGTTATTTATCATACTGATCCAGAAATTATTTCTAAGACTAAAGAAATGATATTAAATGTAGTTCGTGAAGTTGAATTAGATGAAATTTATACTGGAACGATTACAAAAGTAGAAGAGTTTGGTTGTTTTGTAGAATTGTGGAGTGGTTGTGAAGGGTTGGTTCATGTTTCTCAACTTGCTCATGAACGTGTAGAGAAGCCTAGTAAATTATTTAAAGTAGGTGATAAAATCGTTGTGAAGTCTTTAGGTTATGATCATCGAGGAAGATTAAATCTTTCAAGAAAAGAAGCTTTACCTAAACCAAAAAAGGAAGAGGACGTTAAAAAGAAGGAGGATAAAAAATGAATAAACCTTGTGTAGGACAAAAATATCGTCATTTTAAAGGGATGGTGGTTGAAATTATTTGTGTTGCGAAAGATACTGAGACTCTAGAAGAAAAAGTCGTTTATCTTCATGATAATGAATTTTGGGTAAGACCTATGGAAATGTTTTTATCGAAAGTGGATAAAGAGAAGTATCCAGAAATTCTACAAGAGTATCGTTTTGAAAAAATAGAGGATTAGAAGAATGCGTTTGTAAAGATAAAATTAAAAATAGATTAATTATATTGAAAAATGATGGTATACTTTTATTAGAAGGAAAGTGATTGAATTGGAAAAGGCAAAAGTTTATTTTTGTAAAACCATTACACCAGAAAATGTAATAAAGATGTATGAAGCTTTAGATTGTAAACTAGAAGGCAAAGTGGCTGTAAAAGTACATAGTGGAGAAGAAGGAAATCAAAATTATTTGCATCCAGAGTTTATGAAACCGATGATTGAACATGTTAAGGGAACCGTAGTTGAATGTAATACGGCTTATGAGGGGGCTAGAAATACAACTAGTAAACATCAAGCGTTAATGGAGCGTCATGGTTGGAGTCAGTATTTTAATGTCGATATTCTAGATAGTGAAGGACCAGATAAAGTTTTGGCTATTCCAAATGGAAAAGTCATTAAAGAAAATTATGTTGGTAAGAATATTGAAAATTACGATTCAATGCTTGTATTATCCCATTTTAAAGGACACCCTATGGGCGGCTATGGAGGAGCTTTAAAACAACTTTCAATTGGTGTTGCTTCTAGTGCTGGTAAAGCTTATATTCATACCGCGGGAGTTACGAAAGACCAATACAAATTATGGGATCATCTTCCAGAACAAAATCAATTTTTGGAAGCTATGGCGGATGCCGCAAGTAGTGTAGTGCATTATTTTAATGGTCATATTGCTTATATTAATATTATGTGTAATTTAAGTGTTGATTGTGATTGTTGTAGTAAAGCAGAAGATCCTTGTATGAAAGATATTGGTATTCTTGCTAGTTTAGATCCTGTTGCACTTGATCAGGCTTGTATCAATTTAATTTATAAGTCCGAAGATGCTGGAAGAGACCATTTTGTAGAAAGAGTGGAAAGACAAAATGGAATTCATACAATAGAAGTAGCAAGTGAACTTGGTTTTGGAACACGTGAGTACGAATTAATTAATATTGATTAAGAGATTTTTAGATCTCTTTTTTTGTAAAAATTTCTATTTTGTTCTAATTTAAGGTATATTAAAACTCCACAAAGAGTGGAGTTACCTATTATTTTGGTGTTCCTGGACAGAGTCGAACTGTCGCTCTAAGCCTTAGGAGGGCCTTGTTTTATCCAACTAAACTACAGGAACATAGATTTATTTTAGCATAAGTGTTAGAAAAAAGAAATAAGATGCTTCTCTAATTGTTAAAAAAATGATATACTTATTTTAATATAGGTGAAGTGTATGAAGATTAGTTTATTTTTATCTAGTTGTATGATTGATTTTAAATTACCTACTTTTGTTTCAGGAAATTTTTCTTTTGATGAAAATAGTGAACTTGAAAGTAAGTTAATTAATGTTCTGGCTGTGGAAGGACATTGGGAACTTTATGGAACGGATGAAGTAAAGATTATTTTAAATGAGCGAGTTATCGACCGAGTGCCACTAGAGAGTCAACATTTTTATATATTAGAAAGAAATCAAGTTAGGTATACTCTATTTGTGAGCGATTTAAATTTTAATGGAATCTTAGCTTATCAATTATGCGATAATGCTACATTTAGTATAGGAAATTTAACGAATCATATCTTTCAACTTAAAACGCCTTTTTTAAATAATATGATGCTTAACTTTTCTTTTGCAAATCGTAAATATTTTGTTATCAAAAATGGTAATGGAAGTGGGATTTATATTAACCATCAAATGGTTTTAGAAAATCAGTTTGAAATCTCAATTGGAGACGAATTAGAACTGTTTGGTTTAACGATTCTTTTTTTAAAAGGTTTCATTCTTGTTAATAAATTGAATTTTTTAGAAGTTAAGGGTTTACAAAAATTTGATTTTCCTTTACTTGAACAGCCAAAGGAGTTCGAAATTAAAGATCAACCTTTGTATAAAGAAGAGGATTACTACTCTAAATCACCAAGGCTTAGAAGAGTGATTAGTACTAAAGAAATAAGTTTAAGTGCTCCACCTAAAAACGGAGAAAGTCATGAACTTCCTTTTATTTTAGTTGTAGGACCTATGCTTACCATGGGAATGACTTCTATCACCATGCTTGCTAACACATTGATGCGAATTCAAAATGGAGAATCGGATTTTATCAAATCCATGCCACAACTTATTACTAGTGGAGCGATGCTTGCTTCTATGCTTTTTTGGCCACTCGCTACTAAAGCCTATAATAAGAGACAGAAGAAGAAAAAAGAGAAAGAAATTAAACAAAAATATTTAAAATATTTGTCTGAAAAGCGAAGAGAACTTGAGATGGAAAGAGAACAACAAAAAGTTATCTTAATTGAAAATTTAATTTCTTTAGAAGACTGTTTAACTATATTACAAAATAAAAGCCTTCAGTTTTGGGATAAAAGAATTGATCAAAGTGATTTTTTAGTTGTGCGATTAGGAGTTGGAAGAGAACTCTTGGATGTTAAAATTAATTATCCAGAAGAAGGATTTACTATTGAAGAAAGTGAACTTAAATTTGAAGCGGATCGATTGGTAACTGAATTTCAATATATTGATAACGTTCCTTTGGGGTATTCTCTTTTTACCAATAAAATCACCGCTTTAATGGGTTTACAAAAACAAGTCGTATTGTTTACACACAATTTATTGTTACAACTTTTAACTTTTTATAGCTATGAAGATTTAAAAATTGTTTTATTTACCTCAGAAGAACGTACAAACTATTGGGAATTTTTAAAATATTTACCTCATACGTTTACTAATGAAAGAGATTTTCGCTTTTTTTCTAATCAATCTATGAGTTGTAAAGAAATTTGTGATTACTTAAATTTAGTGATTAATGTGCGAGTTGAACAGTCTAATAATAAGAAAGAGAATTTTAAACCTCATTATTTAATTATAATCGATGGTTTTGATGCCATTTATCAAAATGATGTGATTAAAAATTTGACAGAAATAGAAGAAAATATTGGTTTTAGTTTACTTATTTTAGAAAATGTTATGAGTAAATTACCAAGTAAATGTAATAATTTTATTTCTTTGGATGGTGCTAATTCTAAAGTTTTAAAAAATGCATATGATGAACAGACCCAACTTTTTTTCAAAGAAGAAATTCATGAACATATTAATATGCTTCAGATTGCTAAAAATATGGCTAATATTCCAATAGAATTTCAAGAAGGTTTTAAAGAATTACCTAATTCGATTTCTTTTTTAGAGATGGAACATGTAGGGAAAGTTAATCAGCTCAATATTATTAATCGCTGGCAAAGTAATGATGCCACTACTTCTTTAAAGGCTGAAGTGGGTGTGGATGAACGTGGCGATTTAATGTATTTGGATTTACATGAAAAATACCATGGACCCCATGGCTTAATTGCTGGTATGACAGGTAGTGGTAAATCTGAATTTATTATTACTTATATTTTATCTATGGCTATAAATTATAGCCCTGATGATGTTGCTTTTATTTTGATTGATTATAAAGGCGGAGGACTGGCTTTTGCTTTTGAAAATAAAACAAATGGAATTGAGTTACCGCATTTAGCTGGAACAATTACGAATTTAGATAAAGCAGAGATGGATCGTACTTTAGTTAGTATTGATAGTGAAATTAAAAGGAGACAACAAATTTTTAATGAAGCACGAGACGCTTTAGGAGAAAGTACAATAGATATTTATAAATATCAACGTTTTTTTAAAGAAGGTAAATTAAAAGAACCGATTCCTCATTTGTTTATTATTAGTGATGAGTTTGCGGAGTTAAAAGCACAACAACCTGAATTTATGGACAATTTAATTAGTGTTGCTCGTATTGGACGTTCTTTAGGCGTGCATCTTATTTTGGCTACCCAAAAGCCGAGTGGTGTCGTCAACGATCAAATTTGGTCAAATACGAAGTTTCGCGTTTGTTTAAAAGTGCAAGATGAATCCGATAGTAAAGAAATGTTAAAAAGACCTGAGGCAGCAAGTTTAAAACAGACTGGACGTTTTTATTTACAAGTTGGATACGATGAGTATTTTTCTTTAGGACAATCCGCATGGTGTGGGGCAAAGTACTATCCGAGTGATAAAATTATTAAACAAGTGGATAAAAGTATTAATTATATTAATGAACAAGGAAGGATTATTAAAAGTATTGAGGCCTCTAACTCAATTAAAATTGAAGCACAAGGCGAACAACTTTCAGCCATTTTAAATGAAGTGATTTCCGTTAGTCAAGAAACTAGTAAAAAAGCGCGTCGTTTGTGGCTTCCTAATATTCCAGATATTCTTTTAGAAGAAGAATTGGAAAAGAGGTATCAAGTCGGACATGAACGCTTTCATGTTAAAAGTATTCTTGGAGAGTATGATGCTCCAGAAAGACAGGAACAAGGATTAGTTTTATACGATTTTTTAAAGGATGGGAATACGATTATCTATGGAAATGATGGTGCTGAACGAGAAATGCTTCTTAATACGCTCATTTATTCTTCTATTAAAAATCATGGAGCAGATGAATTAAATTATTATATTATTGATTATGGCTCAGAATCTCTTCGTAAATATAAATCTTTATTACATGTTGGAGGTATTGTTTTTGCAGGAGAAGATGAGAAGTTTTACAATCTTCTTAAATTAATTAAAGAAGAAATTTCGAAACGAAAAAAATTGTTTTCAGATTTTGGTGGGGATTATTTTAATTATATTCAATTAAATAAGGAACCTATTCCTATTAAAGTGATGATTATTAATAATTATGATTCGGTTTATGAAAATTATCCTGAGCTTTATGAAGAACTTCCAGAACTTGTTAGAGATTCTGAACGTTATGGTCTAGTCTTTATTTTTACTTGCAATGCTATTAATTCGATACCTAGCAAAATTAGTGGAAATTGTAAAAATAGTTATGCTTTTAAATTGAAAGATGCTAGTGATTATCTTACTGTTTTTGGAGTACGAACAAAAATTGTTCCACGAGATATTAAGGGAAGAGGAATTATTAATAACGAAGGACTACACGAGTTTCAAGTTTGTCGTATTAAAGAAAGCGATCAAGAGGCAAATGATTATTTGCTTGAGTTTGTAAAGCAAAGAAATCTGAATACCAAAAACCATGCGATAAAGATTCCAGTTTTACCTTCAATTGTTCGTCTTCAAGATATTAAAGACTCTATTAAAGACATTCATCAAATTCCAATTGGGATTAGTAAAAAAGAGTTAGATGTGGTTTGTGTTGATTATTTTATGAACTTAGGAAATATTGTTACGTCTAATAAACTATCAAATACTGAAAAATTTGTAAGAAGTTTACTTTATTTGTTTCGATTGATGCCTAATACGAACATTATTGTTTTAGATGTCAACCATTTTTTAAAGTTAAATAAGATGGAATACCCGAATTATTATACAAGTGATATGGATACTGTTCTTAATCAACTGATTGAATACGTTAATAAATTAAAAGAAATTGAAAGTCAAAATAAAGGTTTTGTTTTAGTATATGGTATTAATAAATTGATAGATAAATTAGAGGATAAAAAGAAGTTTGAAGAATTTATAAAAGTGATTAAATCTTATGAGAACATTACCGTTATCCTTGTAGATGATGCTTCAAAGATTAAAAGCTATTCTTTTGAATCTTGGTTTACAAGTATATTTTCGACAAGTGAGGGGATTTGGATTGGTCGAGGTCTATCCGATCAAAATTTACTTCGATTGACCACTATTAGTAAAGAAATGACCGCGGATTATAAAAACGATATGGGATTTTATGTTTCTGAAAATGTTGGCACTTTATGTAAGTTTATTGATTTTTATAGTAAGGAGAATGAGGATGCAGAATAAAGTTTTAATTCATGTGATGGTTCCAGAACTTGCCAGTAACTTTGATGTTTTTATTCCTGTAAATGAAGTGGTTTGGAAAATTCAACTTCTCCTTTTAAAATCCGTTTGTGATTTGTGTCATATTGAAATGAATCCAAATTTAAATTACTACTTGATGAATAAAGATACCAATCGAATTTATAATAGCAATGAAATTGTTATTGAAACCGATATTAGAAATGGCACTGAAATTTTGCTTATTTCTAAAGATTTAAGTAGATAAAAGAATTGAGTGATTGTATGAGTGAAGTAGGAAAAATAAATCCAGAAATGAGTTCTGATGAAATGGAATATTTCATTTATAAGCAATGTAAGGAAATTGTAAAAAATAAAATTACTTATCAAAAATTTTTAAATTTTGATAATCATACAGATTTTTTTATTGCTGAAAAAAAGAAATATATTGATTATTTAAGTTTAATGGTTGATGTTACTTCCTATAAAAATTTATCATTTATAGAAAAAACAAGATTAAAAACTCTATTAAAAAAAGATTATATGGATCTAAATAAGATAAATGATTTTTTATATCATTATCAGAATATAATAAATCACCCAAAATTAATTATAAGTGATGAAGCTTTAGATTTTATGAATACGTGTGAGGGAAAAAAATATTTGAAGATTCTAGATGATAAAGAGTTGATATTAAAAGTAAGTCAATTTAATGCTTTTATTGAAAAAAATATTGATGAAATCATATTGAAACAATTGATTGTGACTAATGAGCAATTTAATCAAATTTTAGATCGTATTTTTCAACGTGATGCTCTTGAGCCTTTACAAATCAAAAATTTAAAAGAAATGCTAGAAAATCATCATTATCTTTTAAAGAAGAACCAAATAGATAATTTTAGAGAAAGTTTATATTCGTTAGTTTTTAAAGAATTTGTTCAAAATGATGTCCCTTTCTTATTTAAAGTGTTCACCGCCCCTTTTGTTAATGAAAATGAAATAAATAGATTGTTTTCAAGTCTTAAATATCAAACGAATAGCCAATTTGAACGAATGTGGAAAAAAAATTATCAGCTAATTCTGGTGGGGTTAGAAGTATTGATGGTTTTTGTTATATCAATTTAAAATATGCGGTTAATTCTCTAAACTTGTCAGAACATTACGAAACGACTTTAGAAAATCCGAATATAAAATTTACACAAATGATGATTGTTCATGAATTTTTTCATTTACTTAGTGGTATTGGTTTAGGTGTTGAAATTACTAATGATGAAACAGGTGAACTTTTAGGTGATTTTAATGGCTTTAATGAAAGTGTTACACAATTTTTAACTGAAGAAATGTTGAATTTAAAAATGGGAAATAAAGTTGACTATTATTTGGGAGTAGATATAGTTAGAGTGTTAGTAGAAAATGAAATTATACCTTTATCTGTATTAAAAGAAGCTTATTTTAAGAATGATTTTTATTTGATTCAGAATCAGATTGCTCTTTATGATTATGATTTAGTGACCTTTTTGAATCTTTTTGATAAAGTTACTTTTAATAAAGATGAACGTGCTTATGAAGAACTTAAAAATATAGTAAATAATATTATTTTAGCAAAAGAAAATAGAAGTATTTAATGAGAAGGAGACAAATGATTATATGAGTGAAGTAGGAAAAATAAAAATAACAATGGAGAATCCTATGGATTCTATTTTAGAAAACTATGAAAGTATTTCATCCAAAAGTAATACTCATTCTAGTGATACAAAAAAGAATTCTATGAAAATAGAAAGTTTTGATGTCTCTTCTTTTAATTTTAATAATCGTCCTACTATTATACATGAAGATTTTGTAAATTCAATCAATTTAGGAAATAAAACTTTATTAAGTAAAGAAGAAATAGAAAAGTATTATGTGTTATTAAATAGTGGAAAGAACTCTTTAAATCAAGAAGAATATCTTTTATATGTTAAAGGTTATCAGTATGAACGAAATCAAGAACTGAAAAGTTATCAAGATTTATTAAAAATTGTCAATGAAGAAATTGAAAATAAAAAAGAAATTCGAAAAGCCTGTGAAGACTGGAAAAATTCAATTGAAGAGTTGCAACTTAGTACAGAAAATGATACTTTAAATTTAATAAATTGTTATAAAGAGATTGCGAGTTATGATAATCAAAAGGAAAATGAATTATTAAATGAAGAATTAAAACAATACGATTTGACTATACAGGATATAGAAAGTAAAACAACTGAAGAATTAATTGAAACATTTAAAAGTAAAAATGAAGAAGTTAAAAAAAGATATGAAGAGATTGAAAAACAAAAAAAGTTGTTAGAGAGTTATACAAAACAAGAAACAGGTTTTCAAAGTTACGAAGCGTTTCATAATTATGTATTAGAGATGGACGAAAGTAAGATTTTATTAGAAAGCGCTATAAAAACTACTCATAAAATGATAGCGAATGCGGAATACAGTCATTTAAGTTTATTAGAAGACTATCAAAGCTATGTGAATAAAGAAGAAATTGTTACATCTTTAGAAGGTTATCAAAATAAAGACGGAGTTTTTTACAAAAATCTAACTCAAATTGAAGCGTTATCAAGAGCAAGTGAAATAAATCCTGAATTAGGAAAAGTATACAATTATTTATATGAGACTCAAGGAAAAGAAAAAGCAAACGATTATTTAAAAATGATGGAAGAAACGTTGAATCAAATAAATGGTCAAGTGAATGCCGAGAAGTTTTTAAGTACGTTGAAAGATGAAAAAGAATTAATGGACTATTTGGAAAATCATTTAAAAGTTGGAGGAAAAGGAATATATGATGGTATAGGTTCTTTTTTTGAAGGCATAGGAGATTGGGTAACAGGTAAAGATTTTTATAGTGAAAGTGAATATGAAACGATGTATATTTTACAAGCGTTACAAGGAGATAGTGAGAAACATTATGATTGGGCTTTACAACATAATTATAATATGACCCAAAGTATTGGAAATATGTTACCAAGTATTGCTCTTAGTATGTTATTAACACCAGTGGGAGGAAGTGTAGCTTCTACAGTTGGAAGTATGAGTATGGGTATTAGTGCTGGAGGAAAAAGTTACCATAATGCTTTAGTAGAAGGTCATGATACAGCAAGAAGTGTGTTTTATGGAGTACTTAATGGAGTAAGTGAAGCGGCCTTACAAAAAATGGTTGGAGGAATAGTAGGTTTAAGTGAAGTTGAAGTCGTTGATTTAAAAAGTTTAGCAGTTTCTATGTTACATGAAGGAATAGAAGAAGGAAGTCAAGAATACTTAGATGCCTTATTTAAATATGGTCTATGGAATGAAAAACAAGATTTTAGTGAATTAAGTAAAAATGCCTTTGTTTCAGCGATTTATGGAAGTTTAACTGCCGGAGTAATGAATGGAGCTAATGTAGGAATTAGTAAAATGATTAATCAAAGTACTGTTAATTTTGATGCTGTAACTGAAAGTGCAAAATTGTTCGAAAATCTAAAAAAGAATGATCCTGAAATGTTAAAAACCATAGAAAATTCAGAAGTAATATCATTTGATGCTGTAACTGAAAGTGCAAAATTGTTCGAAAATCTAAAAAAGAATGATCCTGAAATGTTAAAAACCATAGAAAATTCAGAAGTAATATCATTTGATGCTGTAAATGAAAGTAAAAAATTGTTCGAAAATCTAAAAAAGAATGATCCTGAAATGTTAAAAACCATAGAAAATTCAGAAGTAATATCATTTGATGCTGTAACTGAAAGTGCAAAATTGTTCGAAAATCTAAAAAAGAATGATC
>CAJTUR010000015.1:0-10759 GCA_910579535.1 uncultured Bacilli bacterium | reverse complement strand
TGATCCTGAAATGTTAAAAACCATAGAAAATTCAGAAGTAATATCATTTGATGTTGCAAATGAAAGTAAAAAATTGTTCGAAAATCTAAAAAAGAATGTTCCTGAAATGTTAAAAACTATAAAAAATTACACTAAAAATTCAGAAACTATGAACACCATTCTTGGTAATAAAACAAAAAACGAAATAAATCAAATTCAAACTATCAATGGTTTAAATTTGAAAAATGAAATTTTGTCGACTTTGTCTTCAAATATGTCTGATATATCTAAAATGAGAAAATTGTATTTAGAATTAAATAAACGCTTAAGTTATGATGTAAACTACTTAACTCTTAAAGATCAGCAAAAAGGTAATATAATTAACCGAAATAAATTTATTAATTTTAATCTTTTAAAAAGTAAAGATGTTATTTGTTTTGGATGGTCAAGACTTTACAAAGAATTATTAATTGACGCTGGAATAGCTGAAAATCGAATTACTATTATGGGAAAAAACCATAATTGGATTGAAGTAGATTTAGGTGATATGATTATTATAGCTGATGCTACAGAAAATATTAAAGGAATTCATGATTTGACAAATGTGAAAGCTGGCGCTCCTACTACAGGTTTTGCGTATTTGAATAAAACTGAAAGTGGAATAAGATTAAAGGACTGTGCAGAAGATATGATTGATATTATTAAAAAGCAATGGATAAATGTTGATAATGAAATCGGTTATTTAAAGCATAATAAATATGCTTCTGAACTTTATCTAGACGCAAAATTAAAATTTCAGAATTCAGTAATTTACCAAAAATTATTTTCAGCTAATGAATTTAATGATAAATTAAAAATGTTATTACGATTCCCATTAAAAGAAAACATGACTGGACTAGAAGCTTATTTATATTATAAAAAAATGGCTGAAAATATTTTTGGTGTTGGATTAAATAAAAATATGTTAGAATATAATGGAAATACTATAAAATTTGGATATATAGCGCAAGGTGCTAATTTTATTTCTAAAATAACTGCTATTCAAAGTAATGGAAATAAAACTATAGTTTTATATAGTAAACAATTTGGAATTAAAATTTTTAATGATGAGATAAATGCAAATGAATTTATGCGTCATCCAAATGAAAGAAAGGAGTGATAATTTTGGACAAAGTACAAGAATTGATTTTAAAAAAAGAAATGAATATAAACACTAATGAAGAATTAGAAAAATTAAATTTAATTAAAAAAATTATCAAAAATGAAGGTTGTTTTTTTGATTTAGATTTTGAAACTACTATTGGAATTCTAGAATTTTTAGGAATTTCTGAAAATGAAATGTTGAATTTTTATATGAAATTAACGTCAGCTCAAGAATTTGAAAAAAGAGTGTCTAAAGAAAGAGTTTTTATTGATGAAAATATAGAAAATTTATTTAATGAAAGACATATTTAGTGCATAATTTTAATTATGAATTATAGAAATAAAAAATATTTGAAAAAGAAAAAAATCTAAAATTTTAAATCTAAAAACAAAACTTATATTTATCTTTAAAAAAGTTTTAGGCGCTCCAAAATTAATTAAGCAAATAATTAATAATTGTATTTGTAATCCATTATAAAAATTTAAGTGCATTAAAGAAAGATTTATTTTAGTTAAATTTTGTGCTCTGAATTGTAAATATTAACTAAAGATTAAGAAAAATAAAAAAAATGGAATAAAATTATTGACAATGGCTATAATTATAATATATAATTTAAGTACGTTGCCTGATTAGCTCAGCTGGTAGAGCGCACGGCTGTTAACCGTTAGGTCGTAGGTCCGAGTCCTACATCAGGCGCCATTGTGAATTTAAAACAAATTCTTTAAAAGAGTTTGTTTTTTCTATTTAATGTGAAGTGGAAAAACAAATAGAGAAAATAAAAAGAATGAAAAGCTCCATAAAAAAGAGATTTTTTAGAAAAAATATATCTTTTTTAAAGTATGCAAGATTTCTAAATTCGTATATTTGAAATCTAATTTCTTTCTAATTTTAAAGAGGTAAAGTAAGTCAAAAAATAAACTTTAATTATGTCTTCTTTAGGTTTAGTTAGAAAGTCGCGTTTCAGGATTTTTCAAAATGATTTTTTTATTTCCCATTTTCATTTTACATTATTTATCAATCAAATTAGTAGTTAAACTACGCATCAATGGTGCTTTCTTCTAGAATTATTTGAAGTAATTTTCCAGTATCAGTTGAAGTAATAGAATCTTTTATAATCATTTTGATTTTTTCCCATGTTTATTTTTATTCCGTTTTTTTAGCCCTTTTCTTTTCGGAAGATATAACTTTGTAGAAAATAGAGCTTATAAGCTAAGTTTAAAGAATAAAAAACATATATGGAAAAGTATAAAGAATTTAGTAAACTCAATTGTATAATGGAGGTGGAAAAGACATCCTAATAAGTCTATTTTAAACTATATTTTCAAAATATTCTTTATTTTTTAAAATATTAAAAACAAAAAATGATTCTTTTTGTTTATATTATTTTGTTATAATCCGAAATATGATTTTTATCTGTTTTGGATTGATTTTTTTTGTTTACAACTGTCAAAGCAAGGTGTAAAGTGGATTGATAAAAAAATTAAATGTTGATATAATAATAATAGATAAGTAATTATCATAGAAAGAAGGTAAATTTATGGCATTAACTGGATTTAATCCTGAAGTTGTTAATTCTTCGATTAATAATGTAAAAAATGCATATGAAAATTTAATTAAAGCAATGGGAGACGATATGCAAAGAGATTTTATTGGAGGAATGTCTGATAAATGGGCATGTAACCAAGCTCAAACTTTTTTTAATGATGCTTTTAAACCTACAATTGATGGTTTGATTCAAAGTTCTAATACTATTTTTGAAAGTATTGTAAATTCAATGAATAGTGCTGGGCAAGCTTGGGCATCTCAAACAGATTCTTCTTATTCAACACAAAGTTTCTCTGTGATTAGTAAAACGATGGATACAAGTGTCATCAGAGAAAATATTGGTGGAGTAAGAGGAATTGATTTGGCATCTACAGAACCTGTGGCAGCAAAGTTACCTGTTATTGCTGAAGCGGCTAAAAATGCATTAACTAATGCACAGCAAGCAGTTCAAGAATGTGGGTTTATGGGCGGAAATCAAGCTTCTAATTTAATTAATTCATTAGGAGTTGTTAAAAATAAAATTGATAGTGCTATACAGGAAATTACAACTGCTTCTAAAAATGCAATTGAAACAACACTTCAAAGTTATTCTAATACTGAAGGAAAAGTTTCACAAGCCTTTGCTGGAGAAGCTTAAGAATTTTTTCTTAATATTAGGAAAATACGTCGAATCGTATTTTTTCTATACTAGGGAAAAATTAGGTGAGTTTAATGCAAGTTCAAGTATCCAATTTAAAACATCAATTGACTTTACTTCTTCAAGCTTTAGAAACATATGAAAAAGATGTTCGAGATTTGTATCATGAATTGAATCAAGTAGAATCGATTTGGCATGATGCGCATTCTGAAAAATTTTTAGAAGAAATTAAAAATGATCGTTTAGATGTAGAAATTATGCAAGAAGAGTTAAAAGAAATTACAGGAGTTTATAATTATTTTATTAAAAGATATGAAGAAATAGGAGATAAAATCTCTTTTGATTTGGAATTGAAAAATCGGACTACTCAAAAAATTGATTCGGTTTTATTAACACTCCAAAAAACAATTCGTCTCTATCAAAATTTGGATTTGTCTTTTTGCATAGAAGAAAAAAAATATTTAGACAATGAACAACAAATTTTAATTGATGATTTTAATGCAATTAAAAGTATAAAAGACGTGTTTAAGGCTAAAATAAAAACGATTGAAGAAATCGAACAAAATCTAAAATTGAAACTGAGTAGAATTCAGATACAATATGTTAAAGAAAATGATTTAAATGATTATTTAGGTGAGATTTAATGGAAAGTTTTATTAATAATGAACAACTTGAATTAAGTATAAAAAAAGTAAGGATGTATAAAAATGCATTAGATTTAGACTTAGAAGAAATTGAAAAATATATGCGGGAACTTCTTTATTTTTTTGACACTAAGAATAAAAAAAGTTTTGAAAATTTAAATTTAGAGATTAAAAATAAAAATCGTACTATTAATCGCATTAATTATGGTTATCAAGTTGTTTTAGAAAAAACTTTAACCCATTACAATGATACAGCTTCAAATGTTGTTAAGTCTTTTGAACAGATAGGAAAATAAAGATGAATGAAGAATATTTAAGAAGGATAAAATACCAAAATTTAAGAAAAAATTTGGGAAGCATAAGAAATAAAATGAATCAATTAAGCATGAGTATTCATGAACTTGAAAGTTTATTGAAACAAACCTTATTAATTGATCAAAAAATTGTAGAAGAAGAAGACTTTCAAAAATTAAAAAAAGATATTTCTTTTATTAATCAAGAATTAAACACCTTAGTTATTCCAATGGTTAATAATAAATGTTAGTTTTTTTGTTGTATGTTTTGGGAGATGCCTTCTCCTTGATTGGGAAATTGACTTGAATAAACAAAGTCTATTGAGAAGATTATAATTAAAATAATGCAAATTATTTTTTTTATTTGAGGTTTAATTTTATTATAAAGGCTTTCGAGAAAAGGGGCTCCAAAATAAATAAACGCGCATCCGCCCATACCAAAAGCTAGTAAACCTTCTAAACAAATTCGACCATGAATGTTTAAGAAAAAGTCATCGTAATCCCAGTAGCGCATGCCATTAAAAACTTCTAAATACCAACTGGTAGCGTATTCAATAATGCCACATAGAATAATTGTTGAGATAAAGGTTAAAATAGGACGATTGCGAATCTTTTTTAAACTAATCAGTAAGAAGACAACTCCGAAACCATAAATTTGAATCCAAGGACCATGAAGGGTTCCACGATTAACAAATTCACCATATTGAAATAAATGAAGGCCCACTTCCCAAAACCAACCGATCATACTAGCTGTAAAAAACATTAGAATGTAAGAAGAGGGGGTATAATTTTTATTGTAATCCGTATTTAACCATTTATGATTTGTTTCTTTATATAGGTATTGATGGCTTGGGTATTTTTCACCTGTTTTATCTAATAAATGATCTTTTAATAAATCACTGTTTTTAATTTTATTTTCTTTAGCCCATTTTCTTAAATCCATATAATATTCAGCGTAAACACAATTTTTTAATGGGTTTAAAAAAAGAATTCCAAAAAGATGGAAGGTTAGGACATCAAGTATTTGGTAACCGATAAAAGAAAGGTCTAGTTTAAATAGATCAAATTTATGATTTTTCATCATATTTTCAGAAAGTTCTAAAACGTCTTGACTTTTGATATCAGGGTTTTCAGCGAGTATATAAGGAACCATTCTATAAGCGTAGTATTTTATAAAGAATCCAATTATAGTGACTAACCAAAGTATTTCAACTATAAAGGCTTTGAACATTGTTTTAATGATTTTTGTGTTCTTTTTTATACGAAGGGGTAAGAGTGCTCTTTTGAAATTGGTTTTTCCATAATTATGATTTTCTAAAAAAAATCTTGCTTCACATACGTACAAAGCGTTTTTTATAAATAGCCAATATAAAAAAGATAGAAGGGCACCTAAAAGAATGATGAGTCCATTTTTTAATTTTTCATGAAACAAAAGTTGATTTAAAGAGTTTAATAGACCCGATATAAAATTTTCAGAAGAAGTTAAATTGTTAAATAAGTTGGCTAACAATCCTCGAGTGGGTTTATATGCATTCTTATTTTCTTTAAATTTATTTAATATTTTTTTGGTAAAACTAAAGGTTAAAGGTTCAAATGTTTCTGTGGTAGAACTGGTTATTCTATCAATATTACTGTGAACAGATTTTGAAGTATTCATGTTTAAGTTTCCTACCATAAAAGCGATAAAAAAGGATACAGCAAGGATACGCCAGTAATTTCTTTTAAAAATTTTTTTGGATTCTTTTTTTAATTCTTTTCTACTTCTCATTTTCGGTACCTCAAAACATTAGAAAATGTTATTAGTAAAATACTATCTTTTTTTCATGTTTTTGTCAAATTATGGTATTTAAAAAAGAAAAAATAGAGAAACTTGCTGAATTGTGAAAACAAAGTGAAAAAAATTGTTAGGTTATTGACAATTATTTTATTTTAGCATATATTGTAACATGGCAATGAAAAGGAAAGGGCTATATGGGAGATTTTAAATTAGTTTATGAAATAAAAAATTTAGACCATTTTATCTTTCGATTATTAGTTAAAGATTGTCAAATTTTTAAAGATGCTTCTGTTTTTACTCCAACTCAAATGCAAATTGTGGATTTTATTTTGAAAAATAAAGAAAAAACGATTTTTCAAAGAGATTTAGAACACGTTTTAAATTTGAGAAGAGCAACGGTTTCAGGTGTATTAAAAACAATGGAAAAAAATGAATTGATTCAAAGAATTAATTACTTAGGGGATACGCGAAAAAAACAAATTTTGCTTCATCCAAAAGCAGAGAAGATTTTTTTTGAGAGTCAAGAAAAAATAGAGGCTTTAGAGAATCTATTAAAAAAAGGTTTAAGTGAGAATGACTTGGAAATTTTTTTAATGTTGATTAAAAAAATGCAAGAAAATATCGCTTGTGCCATTCAAGAAAGGAGTAATTTATGATCAAATTATTAAAAAATTTTACAAAAAAAGAATGGGGTTTGGTTCTTACTAGTTTTATATTAATTCTTGCTCAAGTTTGGTTAGAATTAAAGATGCCAGATTTTATGTCAGAAATTACAAAATTGGTTCAAACGGAAGGAAGTGAAATGCAAGAGATTATCAAAAATGGTGCTTTGATGCTTTTGTGTGCTTTAGGAAGTTTAACTTCAGCGATTATTGTTGGTTATTTTGTTTCTCATTTGTCTAGTTCTTATTCATTAAAATTACGTAAAAGAATTTTTGAAAAGGTAGAAAATTTATCAATTCACGAAATTAAACAATTTAAGACCGATAGTTTAATTACGAGAACAACGAATGATATTACTCAAATTGAAATGCTTATTAGTATGGGATTACAACTTTTGATTAAAGCTCCAGTGACCGCTATTTGGGCGATTACGAAAATATTAAATAAAAGTTGGCAATGGAGTGCTGTGACAGCGGTAGCGGTTTTAATTCTTTTATCCGTTATTGGAACACTGATGATTCTTATTTTACCAAAATTTAAAATTGTTCAAAAATTAATTGATCAAGTAAATGGTGTGATTCGAGAACATTTAACAGGGATTCGTGTGGTACGTGCTTTTAATGCTGAACGTTATCAAGAAGAAAAATTTGAATCTGTGAACACAAAGTTAACGAATCAACAATTGTATAATCAGAAAAAATTTGCCTTTTTATCTCCTGTTATGTATTTAATTATGAATTCTTTAACATTAGTTATTTATTTTATTGGTGCGTATTTAATTCGCGATGCTTTTATGGTGGATAAAATTGGTTTGTTTGGTGATATGGTGGTTTTTTCTTCTTATGCAATGCAAGTGATTATGTCATTTTTGATGTTGGCGATGATTTTTATGATGTTACCAAGAGCTCAAGTGTCTGCTACTCGTATTAATGAAGTTTTAGAAACAAAGGTGAGTGTTCAAGATGGTCATTTTGATGGAGAGACAAAAGAGAAAGGCACCGTTGAGTTTAAAAATGTTTCATTTAAATATCCTGATGCAGAAGAGTATTTGCTTAAAAATATTAGTTTTAAAGTTAACAAAGGTGAAACCATTGCCTTTATTGGATCAACGGGAAGTGGAAAATCCACGCTTATTAATTTGGTACCAAGATTTTATGATGCAACAGAAGGTGAAGTCTTAGTAGATGGGGTGAATGTTTGTGATTATAAATTAGAACATTTATATAATAAGTTAGGGTATGTCCCTCAAAAAGCGGTTATTTTTAATGGAACGGTTTTAGAAAACGTTGGTTTTGGTGAAAGTATTTTAGAAAAAACAGAAGAGAGTATTCAGGAAGCCATTCGTATTGCCCAAGGAGAAGATTTTGTATTAAAAATGGATCAAAAGTATGAAACCCATTTGGCAAGTGGTGGAACGAATGTTTCTGGGGGTCAAAAACAAAGATTAAGTATAGCTAGAGCTATTGCAAGAAATCCAGAAATTTATATTTTTGATGATTCTTTTTCAGCACTGGATTATAAAACGGATTCGGTATTACGTAAGGCGTTAAAGGAACACACAAAAGAGGCGACGAGTTTGATTGTTGCACAAAGAATTGGAACGATTATGAATGCCGATAAGATTATGGTTTTAGATAATGGAGAATGTGTTGGAATGGGAACACATAAGGAATTACTTAAAACTTGTGAGGTGTATAAGCAAATTGCTTTATCTCAATTATCAAAGGAGGAGTTAGAAAGTGGCAAATAGAGGAAGAGGAGGTCATGGACCAGGTAGTGCATCTATTGAAAAAGCTAAAGATTTTAAAGGAGCAATTAAAAGATTACTTCATGAGTTAAGAAGTTTTCGTCTTTTAATTACTCTTGCTCTTGTTTTGGCCGCTTTAGGTTCAATTCTCACTATTTTTACACCAAATATTTTATCGGATTTAACAGATAAAATTTCCGAAGGGCTAGTCGTTAATAAAGAAGCCTTGAGTTCTTTAACCGAGCAAATTACTTTGAAAGTTTCAGAAGAAGAGTTAAGTAAAAAACTGCCTACTTTGATCGCTCCTGATTTAAGTGAAAAGAAGATACAATCTCTTTTGACTGGTGAAGGTATTAGCAAAGAAGAGAAGCAAAGTTTAAAAGAATTTTTAACTATGATTTCTCAGCAACCTAATGAAGGGATGACTTTATTTATGGGGTTGTCAATAAATTTACAAAGAGCTCTTTTGTCAGATAGTACTTATGAATCTGTTTTTATTTCAAAAGATGAAAAAATAGTTTTTTTAAATGGATTAAATCAGCAAAAAATGGTTATTCCAAATTCAATAGCGGAAGTGTTGTTTGATGAAATTTCATATGATAAAACGGTTATTTCTAAAGTAGATCAAGCGGAATTTTTAAATTTGATAAGTGATTTAGATGAAAAAGCAACGATTCAAGATGTTTATAAAAAAATAGATGAAGCCCCTGAAAGCATCCAAAAAATTGTTGAACCTTTTATGGATATTGAAAAAATTAAGAACATAGCGTTTACTGTTGCTATTATTTTAATTTTAAGTGCTATTTTTACTTATGTTGAATCTATTTCAATGACGATTGTTTCTAATGGATTTGCGAAAGGACTTCGAAGTCGTATTTCTAAAAAAATAAATAAGCTTCCTCTTTCTTATTTTGATCGTAATCAAACTGGGGATATTTTATCAAGAGTGACCAATGATATTGATACGGTTGCCCAGTCGATGAATCAATCTTTGTCTACACTTGTTAGTGCGCTTACTTTATTTCTCGGAACGATTTTAATGATGTTTATTACTAACTGGATTATGGCCATTACTGCTATTGTTTCTAGTTTAATTGGATTTATTTTTATGTTTTTAGTTTTATCTAAATCACAAAAATATTTTACAGAGAAACAAGAAGAGTTAGGTCTTTTAAATGGGCATATTGAGGAGGTCTATTCAGGATTAAATGTTATAAAGGCATATAATGGTAAAAAAATAACAGATGAAAAGTTTAACGCTTTGAATGAAAAGATGTACCACGCCAATTGGAAAAGTCAATTTTTATCAGGTTTAATGATGCCTATGATGAATTTTATTGGAAATTTTGGTTATGTAGCTGTTTGTATTGTTGGAGCATTATTAACGATGAATGGTAAAATTAGTTTTGGAGTCATTGTTGCCTTTATTTCCTATGTGCGTTTGTTTACTTCTCCATTATCTCAGATGGCTCAGGCCATGACCAGTTTACAATCAACAGCTGCTGCTAGTGAACGTGTTTTTGAAATCTTAGATGAGAAAGAAATGCGTGAAGAAACGTCAAAAGTTTATTTAGAAAAAAAGGATGTTAAAGGAAATATTGAATTTAATCAAGTTGTTTTTAAATATGAAGGAAATGAAGAGCCTACTATTCGTAATTTTAGTGCTAAAGCAAAATCGGGGCAAAAGATTGCGATTGTTGGACCTACTGGAGCTGGTAAAACCACGATGGTTAATTTATTAATGCGTTTTTATGATATTGATTCTGGAAGTATTAAGATTGATGGTGTGGATACTCATACGCTTTCTAGAGAAAATATTCATCAACTTTTTACGATGGTTTTGCAAGATACGTGGCTTTTTAATGGAACGGTTAAAGAAAATATTATTTATAATCGTGAAAATGTAAGCGATGAACGAATTAAAGAGGTTTGTAAAACAGTGGGTTTAGATCATTTTATTAAAACTTTACCTAAGGGCTATGATACTGAAATTGGAGATAATGACTCTGTTTCAGCAGGACAAAGACAACTTCTTACAATTGCTCGAGGGATGATTGAAGATGCGCCATTTTTGATTTTAGATGAAGCCACGAGTAATGTGGATACGAGAACAGAAGAATTGGTTCAAAAAGCCATGGATGAACTGATGAAAGGAAGAACTTCGTTTATTATTGCTCATCGTTTGTCCACTATTAAGAATGCTGATTTAATTCTCGTGATGAAAGATGGAAATATTATTGAAACAGGTAATCATGATGCGTTAATTTCTCAAAATGGTTTTTATGCAGAACTTTATAATTCTCAATTTGATTTATAAATTAAAAATAAAA
>CAJTUR010000014.1 GCA_910579535.1 uncultured Bacilli bacterium | reverse complement strand
ATTACTGAGTGATTCCGATTAAAACCCCGTTGCTTGCGGCGGGTTGTAGTTTATAGTAAATTCATTTATAGATGAAAGATTTAGTAATGGATTTACAGAAGGATTAAATAATAAGATAAAAGTAATCAAAAGAGTTGGATTTGGATATCGAAATTTTGATTTTTTTAGGCTTAGAGTAATGTACATATTGAATGGAAAAATAAGTGGAATAACTAAAAAAGATAGAAATACAAAAAAATGAAAAAATAGAGTGCCGTAGCAAGCAAAAAACAGGTGTTTAAAAATGAATCTTAAAAATACCTGTTTTTTCTTTTATTTACTTAGAAATCTTTAATTTTAAGTCCCCACTAAATTATCTAGAGCCTATAAAACAGGAATGGCGAAAAAATAAAAAAAGAACCTTGAAGAATAAAAGATTTTATGTTAAATTAAAAGTAAGTAAGCAAAGAAAAATGCGAAGTAATGATTTAATTTTAATAAAGAGAGTTCGTGGTAGGTGCAAACGAAATGACATTAAATCATAAAATACACATTTGGAGTTTAATCGGTAACGCGTTATAGTAATAAGTGCATGAATGAGATCATGAATTAAGGTGGTACCACGGGTTTCTCGTCCTTAGTTTATGATTTTTTATTGTTTTAAGGAGGAAAAAATGCATATAGAATATGAAGTGAGAATATTAAATATTGATAAATCTAAAATCATTCAAAAATTAGAAGAGTTAGGAGCCACATTTGAATGGGAAAGTTTGCAAAAACGTTATACCTATGATTTTAATCCAAAAGATGAAAAACGTTGGATTCGCCTTCGCCAAAATGGTGTAGAAACAACTTTAACCATTAAAAATGTAAAATCTTTTGAAATAGATGGGACAGAAGAATTAGAAATTAATGTCGATAGCTTTGAAAATACAAATTTAATTTTAAATCAACTAGGCTATTTTCATAAAGCCTTTCAAGAAAATAAAAGAAGAAGGTATCATTTAAATGGGGTAGAAATTGATATTGATTCTTGGCCACTCATTCCTGATTACATTGAAATAGAAGGAAAAAATGAAGAAGAAGTATTAAATATAATCGAAGCGTTAGGCTATAAAAAAGAAGAAGTGACCTCTAAAGATGTTCAGTCCATCTACTTAGAGTATGGAATCGATTTAGAGACAATGAAAGAATTAAAATTGGAGAGTGAAAGAAAATGACAAATTGGGAAGAATTACAAAAAAGAGGTTTAATAAAAGACGTTGCTGGTGAAGGAATTGAAGAACTCATTAATAAAGGTGGAGCAAATTTTTATTGGGGAACCGATCCAACAGCCGATAGTCTTCATCTAGGACATTATGGATCTTTAATAACCGCAAAAAGATTAATGAAAATGGGCCACCACCCAATCCTTTTAGTAGGAGGAGCAACAGGTCGAATTGGAGACCCAAGACCTACTTCTGAAAGAGAAATGATGAGTATTGAAACGCTTGAAAAAAATGTAGAAGGCATTCGTTTACAAATTGATTCAATTTTTGAAGGAAAAGCCAAACTTGTAAATAACTACGATTGGTTTAAAGCGTATAACTTCTTAGACTTTTTGCGTGATATTGGAAAATACATTAACGTAAATTATATGATTTCCAAAGACATCATCAGTCGTCGTTTAGAAACAGGAATAACTTATGCAGAGTTTAGTTATATGCTAATCCAAGGGTATGATTTTTTGTATATGTTCGAAAAAATGAATTGTATCATGCAAGTAGAAGGATCCGATCAATGGGGAAACATAACAACAGGTCTTGATTTAATTAAAAAGAAAACAGGGAAAGAAGCTTATGGCTTTACAATGCCATTAATTTTGGATAGTACAGGAAAAAAATTTGGTAAAAGTGAGGGGAATGCTTTATGGTTAGACAAAAATAAAACATCAAGTTATCAACTTTACCAATACTTAATTAATACTGAAGATGCTAAAGTAGAAGAATATTTAAAAATATTTACTTTCTTACACTTAGATGAAATAGAAAATATCATAACCAAACATAAAGAAGAACCTCATTTACGTCTAGCTCAAAAAGCATTAGCAGAACAAATAATCACAGATTTACATGGAAAAGAAGAATTTGAGCACGCTAAAAAAATCAGTGAATCTTTATTCTCAGACAAAATATGGGAGTTAAAAAGTGAAGAAATTATCGAAAGTTTAAAAGACTTACCAACATTTGAAATGAATGACGAAACCAATTTAGTCGATTTACTTGTAAACCATAACATTTGTTCTTCAAAAAGAGAAGCAAGAGAAATGATTACAGGTAAGGCTATAAATGTAAACAATACAAAAATAACGGATATAGATAAGAAAATAACCAAAAAAGAAGCCATAGAGGGTCAAGTTATTTTAATTAAAAAAGGTAAGAAAAACTATTATCTAGGCATTTATAAATAAGAAAATAAACTTTTTTCATAAAATACTTTGAGAGGAGGAGACTCAAATGTATCAAAATTACAACGTTAAAAATAGAAATGGAGACCGCCAATTTTTCTTTCCATTTTTAACAGGAGCATTAGTTGGAGGCGCGGCAGTTGGATTAACAAGACCAAGACCTATTTATAATGTAGCACCCTATCAACCTTATCCACCAATGGGACCAGGTCCTTATGGTTATTCTTCTTATAATTATTATATTCCTTACGGAAGATAAAATAAATTTAAGAAAAACAAGAAGAAAAGAAAAAATTGGAAAGTCAAACCCTCCAATTTTTTTATGGATACTTTAAAAAGAAAAATGAATGATTTGCTTCAAAAAACGAGGTTGATAAACGTGGATAATTTTAATCTCTGAAGTCACCATTTTAACGATTAAAAATAAATGAAAAAGCAACTAATAAGTTCTTTTTTTTATATTCAAAATAAGACCTAAAAAGATAAAATAAACAATCATATTTGAGCCACCATAAGATAAAAAGGGAAGAGGAATACCCATAATTGGAACCAAACCTAAATTCATAAAAATATTATAAATTTGTTGAAACAAAAACAAATAAAGAAAGCCATGAATAAAAATCTTATAAGACAAATCCTGGGTTTGAGTTAAAAGATTAATAAAATAATAACAAAGAGTAAAAAGGCATACAATCAATAAACTTCCTCCAACAAATCCAAACAAACTAATCAATAAAGTAAAAACAAAATCCGTGGGAAACTCTGGAACATAAAGCAAACTATTCTGTAAAAAAGAACCCCAAAGACCCGAATTTCCAATAGTTATTAGAGCATTATTAATTTGCATGCCACTTCCTTCTTTAAAGTGAATCAAGCGGTCCATTCGGTAAAAAATGCTTGTACCTAAATAATGAATTAAAAAATCTTGTTTAAACAAATACAAATAAATAAAAGTACCCATAACCAAACTAAAAATTAGAAAAGCAAGAACAAACCATCTCTTCCGAATCCCTGATAGAACATAGCTTGAAAATAAAAGAAGAAAATAAAAAATAATTGCTCCCGTATCAGGCTCTAAAAAAACGAGAATCGAAGGAAGTAAAGTAACAATAAAACATTTAAAAAGATAAAAAAACTCTCTTTTATGATAATGAAAATCATCCGTTAATTTAGATAAATAAAGAAGAAGAGAAATTTTCATAAATTCACTCGGTTGAAAATTAAAAAATTTAAACGAAAACCAAGCCTTTGAACCATTGATTTCTTTACCAAAAAATAAAACCAGAAATAATAAAAGTAAACTAAAAACATAGAAATAAAAACTATAATGAAAAAAGAATCTGATTTTCACTTTTCTTAATATAAAGAGAATGAAAAAGCCAATAAAAAACCACAAAATCTGTTTGACAAGATGCATAGAATAAATGTCTTTAACAAACTTGGCTTGATACATACAAAAAAAGCTACTAATCATTAAAAGAAGCAAAGGTAAAAATAAAAGGACATTGTATTTATTTATAAACTTTTTCATAGTTTTAGTATGTAACAAAAACCTTTTTTTATCATAAAATTAAACGAGGTGTTCAAAATGAAAAAATTACCAGAAGTTTATGTAGTACCAATCACGAAAGAAATAAACAACAATAAAGAAGTATTTAAAAGTTATGAGAAACAAGAAGTAGTAGAAGAAACGCTACCTATAGATAAAAACGATATTAACAAAATTTTTAAAGAAAAAGACCATGTTTATAAAAGTAAAATCATGATTAACGATTCTAAAATAGTGGAAGCGATTGGACTAACCAATAACGCTTTACTAACTTTAACTGGAGAAAAAATTCCCTTAGAGCAAATTAAATCATTAAAAAAAGTGTAAATTTACACTTATAACAAATCATCTATATATTTTTTTAACTGTCTAGCATCTTTGCCAAAAATAATTTTTAATTGATTATCAATTTCTACTATCCCTTTTGCTCCTAATTTTTGAATACTGTCTTTATCCACTAAAGAAACGTCTTTTAATATGACTTTAAATCGAGACATATTGCATTCCGCATTAATAATATTATCTTTTCCACCTAAATAATTAATTAATTTATTCGCTTCAACACTAAAATCTCTTTTCATTAACTTAATAACAATTAATGAAATAATAAGTAAAATACCTAAAATAATACCGTATTGAAAAAAAGTATTCATATAATCACCTAATAAAATTATACAACAAAATAAGAAAATTTAAAACCTTTTTAAATCCTAGAACTATTTTTCATTTTTTTCATAAATTAATAATGAGAACAGATGAAAGGGTGAAAAAGTTATGTGTAATAAAGAAAATGAATGTAAAGAAAATACCAGTTGCATTGCTGAAATATTAAACGTGATCTTAGTTCTTCAACAAAACGCTTGTCCAGAAAATTGTTTAGATTCTTGTGATCGACCAATGCTTGGTGGAGGACCAAACTGTTTAATCTGTAATACACGACCTATTATGCTTTACACTTGCTGTGGTAATGGTGCTCCTTGGACAATGCCAACAAGTAAAGATTCTACAGCAACCTGTACTGAAATATCTTCAACATGTTCAAGTGTATTCAGAGTAGAAAAAGTAGATGGAAATTGCTGTACTTGCCGAGTTCTTGCTGACAATCCAGATACAACAAGTCTAAATCCATACGTTGCAACAAGTTCTTTCTTTACAATTAGTCTAGACTGTGTTTGTGCTATTCGTTGCTTAACCGATACATTCGTTGATTGTGTATAAGTATTTCTTAAATAAAAAAAGACAAGTAAGAAATTTTTCCTATTTGTCTTTTTTAATTTTTATATTCTAAAACATCTGTAATGCTACAATCAAGAACAAAACAAATTTTAGCAATAATTTCTAAATCGACTCTAGAGACTTTATTATTATAATATCTTGTAATTAAATCATAATTGGTGCCCATCATATTACAAAGTTTATTACGGCTAACTCCTTTTTCATTTAATAACTCTTTAAGTCGAATATTAATTTTTCCAAAATTTTCTAGAACATATACTAAATTATTCATCTTTCCACCTCACAATTGATATATCTATTGCTCATATAACTATTATAAATTTATTTAAAAATAAATAACACTCACTTTTTTTAATTGACAGTTTTAGAGTTAAATGATATTTAATTATAATAAAAATATATTAACTAGTTTTATTATATCTGAGACCAGCTTTAAAAAATGTCGAATTCTGTCGATGAAAAAATAAAGCTTAATTTTTTATGTTAGCTTCTTTTGAGAATCTAGAAAAAATGGCGTACAATTTAACTTTGTTAGGAGCAAAAAAAGTAGTCATTACAGGTATAACAAAAGGAAATAAAATATGGAATTTTGTTTACAGTAAAGAGTCTAAAATTGTTGAAACCGAAAAAATTGGAGAATCACGTACAGCTGTGAAGAGGTCTTTACAGCTATCGTTATGACTTCATTAATAAATGGAGAAGAACTCTATGAAGCGGTATTAAAAGCTGTACATTTTATTAATAAAGTGATAAAATTTATGGAAAAATTAAAAGGACTGTCACCCGTAAGTTACAGGTTACAGTCCTCTAATTAGAAACTATTTATAAACTGTCCAACTTTTGGGGTTCAGTTCATATTTAAGAAAATTTAAGCAAACAATAGAAGAAGTGTTTCCGTATTTAGAGGAGTCTGGAACTTTGTTTCTGGCGTATTTCTATGATTCAAAAATAAATAAATCGGTGATGTATCCTATTTATAATATGGAATTAAGAAATCGTTATTTTCCAGAGTCTACTTATCAAATAAAAGAATTTGAGGGAATAAATCAAATAAAATACGGTTACCAAGATGAAGAAAACGATGCGGTTTTAATTTATAAAAAAATCTAATATAAGAAAAGAGAAAGACGGTGGTACTACAATCCAAAAACACTTTTTTATTGAATTTATAAAAAAGTATGATAAGATTAAATTAATAGAGCTTTAGGAGACTATTGCCTATTGTTTGTTATAATAGACAATCACTACAATGTTGTTATTTTCAATGTTGTGAGTGGATGTCTTTTTGTTTGAACCTTTAACCAAAAGTCCCCCAAAAACTTCTAAAATTACTTTTAGAAAGACCATAAATAATCCTCCTTAAATTTGATTAACCAAACGTCAACCAAAACCACAAAAGAAATTGAGTAGCAAGATACTCATGGCAACATCATTCCTAAAAACTCGAATGATTATTCTAAATAAAGTAAAAAAGTCTGTAAAGAAAAAGAGTTCGACAAATTTTGAATAAAAGATATCCTTTCAAACAAAAACACTTATATTTACAAAGAAATCTTTTTTTGTTATAATACAGATGCTCCAAAAAACTTTAAAATAAATAAAATTAAAACAGAAAGAGATGAAAGATGAGTAAAATTAAAATATTCAGTCTAGGTGGACTAGACGAAAATGGTAAAAATACCTATATAATAGAAATTGATAAAGATATCTTTGTTTTTGATTGTGGACTAAAATACGCTTCTAATAACATGTTTGGAATTGATTATATTATTCCAGATTTTGATTATTTATCAAAAAATAAAAAAAGAATAAAAGGGGTATTCTTAACACATGGCCATTATGAAAATATGGGAGGAACCAGTGATTTAATCAAATACATTCCTGAAATTAAATTGTACGCCACTAAGTATACAAAATACGAGCTGATGACTTCTGGCGTACCTGAAAAAAACATTACTGAGATTACGCCACACAAAAAATTAAATTTTGGACGAGTTAGTATCTTTCCCATTACGGTAAGCCATAGTTGCCCAGATGCCGTAATGTACTGTATAAATACAAAAGATGGAGCAATATGTTATACAGGAGACTTTATTATTGACTCCAAAATGACAGGTCATTATGACATGGATTTAGGGCGTATAGCTTATGTCGGAAAACAAGGAGTATTAGCTCTTTTATCTGAGTCTTCATTTGCTGAACACACAGGGCATACCTCACCAAGTCATCGTTTAGAAGATTTCTTTAAAGATATTGTAAATAAATATGAAGAGCGTTTAATGTTTTTACTCTTACCAACTCATTTATACACCATAGAAGATATTTTTAATAGCGCTTTAAACAAACATCGTAAAATTGTTTTAATGGGAAAAAAATTGCAAAACGTTGTAAACTTTGCCAAAAAAGAAGGCTATTTAAATTTTCCGGATGACTTATTAGGGGATTTATCCAATATAGATGACCCTGATTCCATTTTACTTTTATGTGATGACAAAGAAAACCCTTACGCGTCCATTAGTAAAGTGATGAGTGGCTACGATAAATACATCAAATTAAAACCAAGCGATACCGTTATTTTTGCTGAGCCTCGTTACGATAGTAATGAAAAATTATTAGTTAAAATTGAAAATGAGCTTTCTATGTTAGGATGTCGTATCATTTCAATTCCTAAGGATAAAAATATTCTTCATCATGCATCAAGTGAAGATTTGATGTTAATGTTAAAATTAACCAACCCTAAATATTACATGCCAGTTAAAGGAGAATACCGTTACTTAGTTCAAAATGCAAACTTAGCCAGTTCTTTAGGCATGCCAAAAGAAAACATAATCTTAAAACAAAATGGAGAAGTCGTTTTATTTGAAGATGGCGTTTTAAAAGAAACCACTGAAAAAATAAAAGTCAATGATATTTTAATAGATGGAAAATCAAGTGATGATGTAGGTGAATTGGTAATCAAAGACCGTGAAATGTTAAGTGAAAATGGAATTGTCTTAATTAGTGCGACATTAAGCAAAAAAACAAAAACCATTTTAGTAGGACCAGAGGTGACAACAAGAGGATTTATTTACGCTAAAGATTCCAAAGAAATTATAAGAGAAATAAAAAAAATAGCTGAGGACATCATTTTAAGAAACATTATTGATAACTTTGTGGATTTTAATAAAATTAAAACAGAAATTCGTACCGAATTAAGTAAATTCCTTTATGAAGAAACCGAATGTAAACCTATGATTATTGCGGTTGTTCAAGAAGTATAAAAAAATAGAAAGTCACTCATACTAAAAATGGGTGATTTTTTATGAAAGAAAACAAAAATATTGCATTTCTAGACAAGATTTATAAAACAAGTGAGATGGGTGTGATTGGAATTAATGATGTCATAGATAAAGTAAAACAATCCAAATTTCGTGAGTTCTTAGAAGAACAAAAGAAAGAATACACCAAGATTTTAGAAGAATGTGAAAAGATTTTTCCAAAATATGGAACGGAAGAACAAGAAATAAGCAAAATGACGCGTATAAGTAGTAAAGTCATGAGCGACATGATGATAAAAAAAGAAAGTGAAGACAAAACCATTGCTGAAATGATGGTAAAAGGAACCAGTAAAGGTATCACTAAAATAATTGAAGCGATGAACTTATTTGATGATGGGGACGAAGAAATAACAAAATTAGGAGAAGACTTATTAAAAACTTTAGAGAATAATATTAAAGGATTAAAAGTATATTTATAGTAGAAACATTAATAACCATTTAATGTTTTTATTTTTTTTGTTATAATAAATTAGGAAAAGAGGAAAATGGGATGAAAAAAATAATTCCAAACATTTTGACACTATCAAGATTATTAGTCATACCATTAATTATCTATTTAGGAATCTACGATCACACCTATTCATTATTAATATTAGCTTTCTTTATTGCCCTAACGGATTTTTTAGATGGAAGGTTAGCAAGAAAATGGGGCGTAGTAAGTGAACTAGGAGCTAAACTCGATGCCATAGGAGACAAATGTCTAGCACTCTCTCTTTTAATTATTTTAATCTTTAACTACCATGGTTTCTTTTATATATTTGTTTTAGAGTGCTTAATTGCATTATTTAACATTTACACTTATTATAAAACAAAAGCATTTGAATCTTTATTGATTGGAAAAATAAAAACATGGGTAATATTTATAACCATCCTTTTAGGACTATTAGATATTCTATTGACTAAAATAAAATTACCTATTAAACTATTTATTTTCCTAACTGTTTTATTTCAAACAGGAAGTTTAATTGAATATATGAATAATTATGCCTTAAATAAAAATAAAAAAAAAAGTCCCACTTTTAAAAAAAGTGAATATTATAAAATAGTAAAAGAAATTTTAGAAAATGAAGAATTTTTAAAAAGAAAAAATTACGCCCATCATTATAACGAAAGCGTTTACGATCATGTTTTAAGAGTTTCTTACGATGCCTATAAAATTGGGAAAAAACTTCATTTAGATTATAAAGCACTTGCTATAGCGGGGTTATTACATGATTTTTACGATAAACCTTGGCAAGAAACATTTGATAAAACTCCATTTTTAAAAAAACATGCTTTTGTCCATGCTGAACAAGCTAAAAATAATGCTTTAAAATATTTTCCAACTTTAATGAATAAAAAAATAGAAAGTATGATTGAAACTCATATGTTTCCTGTTAATAAAAAAATCCCTAAATACAAAGAGAGTTGGATTTTAACCATTGTTGATAAAGCGGATTCTTTAGATTTTCTGTTTCATCCACTTTTAATGATTCCTAAAATAAGAAAAAAAGGGAATAAAAAAAGAGAAAAAGAAAAAGTGAAAATTTATAAAGAAGTAAAATAGAAATATAAAAAATGCAAATAAAAATCACTTGTATTTACATAATTTGACAAATGATTTTTTTTATGCTACAATTAAATCATAAAAAAGGGGTTTTGATATTATGAATTTATTAGAAATGATGAAATTAGAAATTTTATCTTTGAATCTTGTTGAACCAATAGACATTGTAAATCATATTTACAAACGAACTGGAGAAATTTTTGAGTATGATCCATTTCATAATCTTTTTGATACAATTGAAAAATCTGCTCAAAAAGAAATCGATATTTACAATATTGATAATCTTTATGTTGATTGTTATAAATGGGCCCATATTTTTATTAATTTGCTTAATGCATTTGGTATAAAAGCTAAAACGACTTCTAGCGGTGGAGTTCATGTATATGTACTTGTAACAATAAATAAAGAAAGATATCAATTTGATCTCACAAGTAAAAAAGGAGATTTAATGCGAATTAAATTTGGTTTAAATACGGTTAATAATTGTATTATAAAAAATGAAAATGGTCAAAAAAAAATAATCAAAATGAGTGAACAAAATGAGCCAACAGAAAAAGAAAAAAAATTGCAAACAATGAAAGAAAAACTTGCATTAATTCGAAGAAAATATTCTCAAGAAGATTATATCTATCTTGTCTATAAATTAATTGAAGAATTATTAAAAGATCATAAAGGATTGGTGGGGTATTCGAGTGGTACATCGTATATAAAACACTTACTATCTCTGTTCTTAGATGAAAATAATAAAGAATTTAAACCTACTTTTGTAAAATTTTTCAATTTAGATGATAGAACTTTCTTTAGGGTTTATCGAATCATTAGAAATGACAAAGAACATTATTTTACTTATAAACATCAACCTAACGGAGAATATATAATGAAAGAAGAAACACAAAAGCAAATTGATGAATATATTAGAAGTTATGATGCTGCAAATGCTTATAATATTTATAGAAATCCGATAAGGAGAAGTAGTATGATTGCTCATGCTTAAAATGTGTCTAATTGACACTTTTTCTTTGTAAAAAAAGTCGAAAATTGTTATAATTAAAATGGTGAAAATAGAGATGGCAAAGAAAAAAAAATCAAAAGAAGATTCAGGAAATAAATTTGAATATAGTGTAGAATTAACAGGGTTAATTTTAATTCTTATTGGATTAATCGGCTTTGGCTTTGGTCCCGTTGGATCCTTAATCAAGCAGTTTGCCATGTTTTTACTTGGAGAATGGTGGTATTTTACTTTAATGCTCGTTTTAATTTTAGGCGTGCATATGTTAATAAAAAGAAAACTTCCAAACTTTTTTTCGTCAAAATTAATAGGTATTTATTTAATCATAGCTATTTTATTAATTCTTTCACACATTACATTTGTAAGAAGTGTAGAAAAGCCTTTTGACTTATTTCAAAACACAGTTAATAGTTATATGGAAAGAATGGCATCCATCAACAAAGCAAACATTTTAACTTCAACTGGAACCACGTCCATTGTTATTGGGGGAGGAATCATTGGAGCGGTTTTATCCTTTTGTATTTCAGGTCTCTTTGGTGTAACAGGAACGTATATTGTTCTTACTATATTATTTGTTTTTGCATTAGTGATGATTTTTAATTTAAATTTAAGTACGATTTTAAGTAAGATTTTCAAATTTAGAAAACGTGAAAAGAAAGAAAAAATACATGAAATAAAAGAAGAACCAAACGATAACGTTCCAATTACGGGAGTAAATGAAGACGATAAAATAATTATTACTAGTGTTGAAGAATTAAAATCTCATCCAGAGATTCCAAAAGATGAACCAAAGGAAGAGGAAATGGTAAAAGAATCAAGTACAGCTGTTGTTAATACCAGTTATAAACTCCCACCTTTATCCTTGTTAGATGAACCACCTAAAAATAAAAAAGTTAATTCAACAGAATTCATCAGAAGCAATAAAGAATCATTAGAAAGAGTATTAAACGATTTTCAAATAGCGGGAAGAGTAGTTGAAATTCATGTGGGTCCAGCCGTCACTCAATATGAAGTAGTCGTACCAACAGGAACAAAATTAAGTCGAATTAGTGGTATTAATAAAGAAATCGCTTTAGCTTTAGCCGCCAAAGATGTTCGTATAGAAGCACCCATTCCTGGAAAATCAACAGTAGGTGTTGAAATTCCAAACAAAGAAGTGGCATCTGTTAAAATAAAAGAAGTGATAGGAGACGCTGATCCTGAAAAAATAAAAAAAGGGTTATTAGTAACCCTTGGAAAAGACATTGCTGGAAGAACCATCAATACCGACTTATCAACGTTACCCCATCTTTTAGTTGCTGGTTCAACAGGTAGTGGTAAATCCGTTTGTATTAACAGTATTATCATTTCCCTTTTAATGCATTATCGCCCAGAAGAGGTCAAACTCGTTTTAGTCGATCCAAAACAAGTTGAACTTTCTAATTATAATGGCGTGCCTCATTTATTATGTCCAGTTGTCACAGACCCTAAAAGAGCCTCTTTGGTTTTACAAAAAGTCGTAAGTGAAATGGACCATCGCTACAAAGTACTAGCGGAAAAAGGGGTTAAAAACATCAAAGATTATAACAAAAAAGCCGAAAAAGAAAACACAGAAAAAATGAATTACCTAGTCGTTATCGTTGATGAAATGGCCGATTTAATGATTGTGGCTAAAAAAGACGTAGAAGATTCCATTATGCGTATCACTCAACTTGCACGTGCAGCTGGCATTCATTTAATTGTTGCAACACAAAGACCATCAACAAACGTTATTACAGGTGTGATTAAAACTAATATTCCATCACGTATTGCCTTTTCCGTAGCAAGTTACATTGACTCAAGAACCATTTTGGATGCTTCAGGTGCTGAAAAACTATTAGGAAAAGGAGACATGCTTTATCTTCCTATGGGAGCGAATAGTCCCACTCGTATTCAAGGCTGTTTCATCTCTGACGATGAAATTGAACGTATCATCAACTATGTTTGTAGACAACAAAGTGCTTCTTACGATGAAAGTATGGCTAACCCAACCAATATAGAAGGTTCAAGTCCATCAAATATTGCTCCAGAAAATGAAAACACCGATGATCCAGTCTACGATGAAGTTTTAAAATTCACTTTAGACACAGGTAAAGTAAGTGCCTCCCTTTTACAAAGACGATTCCGTCTTGGCTACAATCGTGCCGCCAGAATAATAGATTTATTAGAAGAAAGAGGCATCATCGGTCCCCAAAATGGTTCGAAGCCACGTGAAGTACTTGTAAAGCTAAAAAATGAAGAAGGAGAAGACTAATGAATAACTATGCTTTTCTTGATAAAAACGCTATTCGTTTAAAAGAAGAAAAAGAGGATCCTTATAGAACGCCTTTTTTTCGTGACATTGATCGAATCATCTATTCTTTAAGTTATTTAAGATACGCTAATAAAACTCAAGTCTTTACCTTTAATGAAAACGACCACATTTCTAAAAGAATGATTCATGTTCAATTAGTGAGTAAAGTTGCTCGAACAATTGGCAGAAATTTAGGATTAAACGAAGACTTAATCGAAGCCGCAGCATTAGGTCATGATTTAGGACACGTTCCCTTTGGACATGTTGGAGAACAAATATTAAATCAAATCAGTATAGAAAATAATGAAGGTTTTTTTAATCATAATATCGAAAGTGTAAGAGTGCTGATGACTTTAGAAGAACATGGAAAAGGAAAAAACATTACCCTTCAAGTCTTAGATGCCATTATGTGTCACAATGGCGAATTGCCTTTAAAAGAGTATGGGCCTAAAAAGAAAACAACAGAAGAATTCTTACGAGAATACAAAGAATCTTATTACAATAAGGATTTAATAAAAAAATTAAGACCGATGACTTTAGAAGGCTGTGTAGTAAGAGTCAGTGACATTATCGCTTACATTGGAAAAGACATTGAAGACGCTATAACTTTAGGGATAATAAAACCAGAAGCGATTCCTAAAAAAATAACACAAATTTTGGGAAATACCAATCGAAGCATTATTAATACCATCGTTGTAGATATAATAGAAAATAGTAAAGGTAAACCTTACATAAAAATGAGTGAAGACGTATTTAATGCCTTAATAAATTTAAAAAAATTTAATTACGAAAACATTTATAATAAAGCCAATACCATTGAAGAAAAACAAGAATATGAAAAAATGTTTCGCACCGTTTTTAATTATTATTTAAAAGAGATACAAGAACAAAAAAAGAACGCTTTAATAAATGAAATCTTTTTATCAAAAATGCATGAGGATTATTTAAAAAATACAACAAATGAAAGAAAAGTCATTGACTTTATAGCTGGAATGACCGATGGCTTTTTAAAAAAATGTTATTTAAATATAAAAAAAATAGACAAAACACAGTAATTCTTTTACTAATTTGTCTATTTTTTCTTTAAATACGATTTATTTTAAAGTTAAATGATTTTGTTGCTTAATAATTTGTGTTTCATAAAAGGATTTAAAAGCAAGATATAAAAAATAAGAATCCTCTTTGCCAATGATTTCCTTCGCTCCATGCATGGCCAGTTGTCCAAGACCTATATCAATAGAGTCAATACTTACATGTCTAAGACTAATTCCTGATAAAGTACTTCCACTAGTCATATCATTTTTTGTTACAAAATCTTGATAAGGAACGCCCTTCCTATCACAAATACCTTTAAAAAGAGACGAAGTAATACTATCTGTAGTAGAAGAAGCATCCTTAGAAACAACAATCCCCTTATTTAATAATGCTTCATTGTTAATATCACTATTACCAGGATGATTAGGATGGGTAGCATGCGTATTATCCGCACTTAAAATCGTAGAATTAGAAATCATAATAGAAATGTCTTTTTCTAAAAATGCGGAAATTCTTTTTAAAATATCCATTAAAAACGATGAATCGGCGCCTTCTTTCGTTAAACTTCCAATTTCTTCACTATTAAAAGCACAAAAAATCGTATTATTATTTTTATTCTTATTATCAATAAAACTTTTCAAAGCGGGAAAAACACAAGCTAAATCATCTAATCGTGGAGAAAGAATCATCTCTTTTTTTAATCCTAAAAATTCAGGTTTTGCAGTAGCATATAAAAATAAATCATAATCAAAAAGCTCTTCGTTCGCTTTTAATTTTAAAAATTGACTTAACATGGATTTTAAAACTTCTTTTTTATTCGTTAGCGAGAGAACAGGAATCATATCAATTTGATCGTTTAACGCTAAGTTTTGATTAGCCTGACTATTTTGATGGATGGCAACACTAGGAATACAAAGTAAAGGCTCCTTTAAATCAATAATTTCTTTAAAAAAGTGATTTTCTCTTTTAACAATCACACGTCCAGCAATCGATAAGGCTTCATCTAACCAAGCGTAATTGAGTAACCCACCATAGGGAAAAACATTAATTTTTAAATAATTTTTTTCATAAATTTCATTTTTTGGTTTGATCATAAATCCCGGTGTATCTACATGAGTACAGGTAATATGAAAACTATCCATATTTCCCAAAGTAAAAGCTATAATAGAAGCATCATTTCTAATCACAAAATACTTTTTATTTTTATCTAATGCCCATTCTTCATTTTCTAAAAGTTCGATGAAACCTTCTTCTAATAATTGACGCCTAATCTCTTGCACTCCAGTAAAAGAACACGTTGCTTGTTCGATAAAATGAAACAATTCTTCATTATAATTTTTTATTGTCATACTAATCACCATTTTTATTATTTCCTAAACTACATAGGAAATTCATAAACTTTAAAGAAAGGGGGAATGATTTTGCATAATACAAACTTTCCCCCTAACATTCATCCTACGACCTATAATTTAATTGCGGTTTTTATAGGAATCGCTTTAGTAGGAGATTTAAATGCAAACGAACAAAACTCTTTAGGCAACTGGTTTATGCTCTTAGGTCAATATCTAGCAACCAATGCAAGTCAACAACAATTAATAGAAAGTCGTATCGAAAACAACAATATCAATATAAATAGTAAAAAAAGTAAAAGTGGTCAGGGGCCCTTCACAACCAATAGCAATAAAAGCAATCAAACCCAAAGAGAAGAAGTGGATTTTTTATTAGATGCCATAGATAAAATATATAAAGAATTAAACGACTTAAAAAATAAGGAACCCTAACTAGGTCTTTAACATATTTATATATAGGTGATGCTATGTATTTATCTGATTTAAAACGAGGCGAAGAAGGAATCATAAAAAAAATAAACTTAGAAGGGAACATAAAAGTAAGACTTCAAGACATGGGATTTATTCCAGGCAATCGTGTAAAATGTGTATTAATCAGTCCTTTTAATGATCCCAAAGCCTATTTAATAAACGGAACAACTTTATCCATTCGAAAAAAAGACGCTTTAGAAATAGAGGTGGACCGCTTTGAATAAAATAAAAATTGCATTAATCGGTAATCCAAACGTTGGAAAATCGACCATTTTTAACTACTTAACAGGATTAAAACAACATACAGGGAATTGGACAGGAAAAACTGTTGATACCTGTGAACATTCCTTTACATACGAAAATAATAAAATTCAAATTGTAGACTTACCAGGAACCTATTCCTTAAAAAGTTATTCAGAAGAAGAAGTCGTAGCAACAAACTTTATATTAAAAAAAGATTACGATATAGCTGTAGTCATTGGAGACGCAACTAACTTAGAAAAAAGTTTAAACTTAGTCTTACAGACACTTGAAATGACGAAGAAAGTCATCTTAGTTGTAAATTTAATTGATGAAGCTAGCAAAAATGGGATTGTAATTAACAGTAAAAAATTAAGTAATTTATTAGACATTCCAGTCGTAACAACTGACGCTAGGAATGGGGTAGGGATAAACAAATTAATGAATGAAATCATTCACTATGAAAAAGAAAGTTCTTTCATTTTAAAATACAATCCTTTAATCGAAGAAGAATTAACAGATTTAGATCATGAAAAGAGGTACCAGAAATTAAAAGAACTAGAAAAAGAAAATTTGATGAAAGACAAAATTATAAAAAATACCATTGATACCGCTAAAAGAATAACCAAAGAAGTCGTAAAATACACAAAAGAAGACTACAACAAAAAAAGTCGTATATTAGACCAAATTTTAACCAATAAATTAACAGGAATTCCGATTATGATTTGCATGCTCTTTTTATGTCTTTGGTTAACCATTACTTTTTCAAATATTCCATCCAATCTTTTATTTGAAATGTTTAACTTTTTAGAAGATAAATTGTATAATTTATTAGAATTTCTCTATTTTCCAAAATTTTTAATCGATTTATTGGTTCTAGGAGTTTATAAAACAACAACTTGGATAATAAGCGTTATGTTACCACCTATGATGATTTTCTTTCCTTTATTTACGCTTTTAGAAGAATATGGAATCTTACCAAGAATTGCATTTAACATGGACTATTGTTATCAAAAATGTAACGCTAATGGGAAACAATGTTTAACGATGCTCATGGGATTTGGCTGTAACGCAGTAGGAGTAACAGGAAGTCGAATCATCGAATCAAAAAGAGAAAAACTTATGGCCATTTTAACCAATGTTTTTGTTCCTTGTAATGGAAGATTTCCAACTATTATTGCTTTAATAACAATGTTTTTAGTCACTACAAACCGCATGACTTCAAGTTTCTTAAGCGCTGTATTTTTAACTCTTTTTATTCTTTTAGGCATTTTGATGACGTTTATTGTTTCAAAAATATTATCTTTAACGTTATTAAAAGGTTACCCATCAAGTAATGTTTTAGAACTTCCTTTATATCGTCGCCCTAAAATAATGAAATTAATCGTAAAAACAATGTTAGAAAAAGTTTTAGCAATATTAAAAAAGACGATTTTAATTGCTATACCAACAGGATTAATGCTTTATCTTTTAGCAAATATAAACATTAATGGAGAGAGTCTACTGTATCTTTTATCAAAATTTTTTAATTCTTTCGGCTTATTATTAGGACTCGATGGGATGATTATTATTGCTTTTCTTTTAGGCTTTCCAGCAAATGAAATCGTTGTTCCTATTCTTTTAATGGGGTACTTAGCCGAAGGAAGTTTAGTCGAATACGAAAGTTTAGAGCTCTTAAAAAATGTGTTAGTAAATCATGGCTGGACGTTATTAACCGCTATTAATTTTATCATTCTTACATTATTCCATTTTCCATGTGGAACCACACTTTTAACAATAAAAAGAGAAACTGGAAGTATCAAATGGACGCTTATAAGCTTTATTTTACCAACTATAATAGGAATACTTTTATGTTTAATAATAAAACTTTTCTTTTTCTTGTTCTAATCAAATTTCATATTTATTTTTATTAAAATTTATAGTATAATCCTAGTAAGCCGATTTAGTACAGTGGTAGTACAGATGCATGGTAAGCATCAGAGGACAGTTCAATTCTGTCAATCGGCACCAGATTGATAGAAAACTCGAACTTTTCGAGTAGTAATAGAAAAGCGACTTGTCAAAAAGTCGTTTTTATGATATTATGAATATGTCAAGGAAACTTGCATAAAATAAAAAAAGGGAACATTCAGTTTTTGCAAGTTGAATGTCCACCCAATTAATATTGTCTAGACATTTAATTCAATGAAGAATTAAGTGTCATTTTTTTATAACTACTATCATAATGATAAGGAAAAATAAAATGATAGCAATGAGCTTTAGAACTTTTAGAATAAAAGTCTTAGTTTTCATCTTTATCAAACCTCCTCTCTATAAGAGATTTGGTAGACACTCAACAACTAATATCCCCTACGAGAATTATACTAAATTAACTTTTATAATACAATAAATTTAACTAAATTTTGTCGATTTAGTAAAACACACTTGTACATTAACATGTACGATTTTCTATATATTTATTAATTAGAATTTAAAGGAGTGCAATCATGGAGTTATTTGAAGAAAAAAAGTATCCTATTTTAGATTTTGATTCTGATAAAAGTGCAATAATAAGGCCACATAATTTAGTTAAAAAAATTGACGTTGCTGAAAATTGTGTTATTACTTTTTTTGCCGATGAATTAGAAAAAATTATAGAAAAATATCCAAGTAAAATTGTAGAATATTTTAAATTTGATTCATTTAAACTACCTATCTATGAAGTTGAATATAATGATGAAAGAATACTGTAAAAATCTCTTTCCTACTTTAAAAAGATGGAAATGCACTTGTACTGATGAATGTGCCACTGGCTATAACCCAAATTGTACTTGTCAAAATCCAGAATGTCATTGTAAAGAAAAACAAAATTGTTAAAACAAAATTTTAGTAAAACTCAATGAATAAATAAATCTCTTTTTAAATAAAAATTCCTTGAAAAAGGAATTTTTTGTTATAATAAAATTAGGAGTGAAGAACAATGAAAAATTATTATATTGATTTAGGGTCATCAACCATAAAAGTGTATGATTATGAATCAGAACTAAAATTAATCGAAGAGCATTCTATTTATTTTAAAAATGACTTTGATGCTCAAAAAGGAATAAGTGTAAATAATATTAAAGAATTATGTGATTATTTTGAAGAAATAAAATCAAAATATCATTTAAAATATGACAACACATCTATTTTTGTTACGGGTATATTTAGAAATTTAATACCTGAAAAAAAACAAGAATTAGTAAAGTTATTTAACGATAAATTTGACTTACATTTTAATATCATAAGTCATGGTATTGAAAACTATTACTTAGCAAAAGCATTGGAAAACGATTACAATAACAAAAAAGTTTTAATTATCAATATGGGAGGCAAAACAACAGAATTAGTGACTTATATTGGGACTAAAATAACCGATACTAAAAATATAAACATAGGAGTGGCGGACTTATTAAATAATTTTGATAAAGTAAACGAAGACGTGAGTAGAAATACAGTTGAAGAAATGGAAAATTTTGTTTCTGAAAAATTATCAGATGTAGTCCTCGATAAAGATTACGATTGCGCGATATTTACTGGAGGAGAAGAGCGATTTGAATTACTAACTGGCTTTAATTTAGTAGAAAATACATTATTTGAAGATAAAATTCATCATTATATGTTGAGTTTAGAAGATTATATTAAGGGCACAGAAAAAGTTTTTTATAAAATTTCAATGGAAGAATTATACGCTTTAATGCCACATAATCCAAAATGGATGGATGGAGCAAGAAGTGGGGCAATTATTCCTTTAGCATTATTTAAAATGGCAAACGTTAAATGGATTATTCCATCAGATTTAAATTTAATTAATGGTGTCATCAACGATTTAAAATAAATGAAGATTAAATCTAAGATATTAGAAAAAAACTTTCTAATAAATTATTATGCACTTCTTATATTACTCTTTTTTATCATTTATAATTTTGTTTTTAAAAATTTAAAAATAGGTGGAGGGCTCTATCAACTATTTATGATAGGATTAATTCTAATCAATGCCAAAATATTAATTCAAAATAGAAACAAAATCAAATATAAAAATCTGGTTATTCTGTTTTTTCTTTTTCTAGCTTTTTTTCAAAAAATAGCTTTCAATGTTTCTTCGATATTTCTAATATCATAATTTTGTGTAGCTTAGGTTTTAAAAACAGTTTAGTTACAAAAATAATTTCAATAGTTATAATTCTAGTCCTTTTTCTATTTTTACTCCCTTTAACATTCCTATTTTTATTAATTTTTGGAACAAATTTAAATGAAGAAAGCGACAGAAAAGCTATTTATAAAGAGCACCATTATTATTGTCAAAATCATTACGAAGTGTATACGTATTCATTAGGAGCCATGGATTCTTTTCATTATAGCATTGGTAAATATTATGAAATTTTAAATATGAACGGTGTACTCTATATTTCTTATCATGAAAGAAATGAGGTATCAAAAGAAAAATACGAGCATTATTTAAAGAATCATAAATGCAAGCTAGTAGAAAAATTTTATTAAAAAGCAATACGAGAATGAATTAAAATAAAACACAAAATCATAGAAGGTTTGTGTTTTTTTAAATAGGAATTGACAATTGAATAAGTATTCAATTATAATTGGAATAGTTGAAACCTAATTCAACTAAATGCATAACTTATAATGGAGGTTTTTTATGTCTAGAAATGAATTTTCTTGTGATTGCAACGTCATTCATCAAGAAGCGGTGGATGAAGTATTAAAAAAATTGCCAAACGAGAATACATTTAATCACTTAGCGGATTTATTTAAGTTAATTGGAGACACAACCCGATGTCGAATTTTATTTGCTTTAGATCAAAAAGAAATGTGTGTTTGTGATTTAGCAAACGTACTAAATATGACCAAATCGTCAATCTCTCACCAATTAGCCGTCTTGCGAAGGAGTGGTGTGGTCCGATGTCGAAAAAATGGAAAAGAAGTCTATTACACCTTAGACGATAGTCACATCGTTAAATTATTTGAAATTGGCTTAGAACATATAAATCATAAAAATTAAAGAAAGGAATCAAAATGAAAAAATATCAATTTAAAATAATAAATTTAGATTGTGCAAATTGTGCCAATAAATTAGAAAGAATTTTAGAGAAAATAGAATTAATAGAAAACGTTAGCATTAGTTTTATCACTCAAAAACTCACCTTTGAATGTCAAGAAAGCGATAAAGAAAAAGCGCTTGAAACCATTAGAAAAAAAATCAGAAAAGAAGAACCTGATTTAAAAATAGAGGAGGTCTAAAATAATGAAACGAAAACAAAAAAAGCAATGGATAAAACTCATCCTTTCCCTTTTTTTATGCCTCCTGTCTTTTTTTATAAAGTTTGAAACAAAAAAAATAAATAATGGTTTGTTAATCTTAGCCTATGGTATAGTGGGAATAGACATCGTATTAAAAGCCATTCGAAACCTTTTTAAAGGCAAAATGTTAGATGAAAACTTCTTGATGACAATTGCAACACTCGGCGCATTTGGAATAGGAGAATTTCCTGAAGCGGTGGCGGTCATGCTGTTCTATCAAATTGGAGAACTGTTTCAAAGCTATGCTGTAGATAAATCAAGAAAATCAATTTCAGATTTGATGGAAATTAGACCTGATTATGCTAACGTATATCGTAAAGGAAAAATACTAAAAGTAGACCCTGATGAAGTAAAAATAGACGAGATAATTTTGGTAAAACCTGGAGAAAAAATTCCTTTAGATGGAAGAGTAATAGAAGGTGAGACCATGCTGGATACAAAAGCGTTAACTGGAGAAGCGGTGCCTAGAAAAGTAACCGTAGAAGACGAAGTATTAAGTGGATGCATCAACAATACAAGTAGTTTGAAAATAAAAGTAACAAAAGAATTTGGCGAATCCACAGTAAAAAAAATTTTAGATTTAGTTGAAAACGCCAGTAGTAGAAAATCAGTTGCGGAAAACTTTATCAGTAAATTTGCTAGAATCTATACTCCAGTGGTGGTAATAATCGCTTTGTTGCTTATGCTCCTTCCAAACCTTATTTTAAAAGACGCACAATTTAGTGACTGGTTCTATCGTGCTTTATCCTTTTTAGTTGTTTCTTGTCCTTGTGCTTTAGTCATTTCTATTCCTTTAGCTTTCTTTTTAGGTATCGGAGCCGCCTCTAAAAAGGGTGTATTAATAAAAGGAAGCAATTATTTAGAAGCGCTTGCTAAGACAGAGATTATTGCCTGTGATAAAACAGGAACGTTAACAGAAGGCGTATTTAAAGTGCAAAAAATCGAATCTTCTGGGTATTCTAAAAAAGAAGTCTTAAAAATGGCCGCTCTAGCAGAAAGCTTTTCCAATCATCCCATTTCACACTCATTAAAACAAGCTTATGGTAAAAAAATGAACAAAAAAGAAGTGACAAAAACTCAAGAAATAGCTGGTCAAGGGGTTTTAGCCATTGTAGAAGGCCAAACCGTTTTAGTTGGAAATGAAAAATTGATGAACAAATACAAGATAAATTTTGAGAAAAGTGAAGAAGAAGGGACCCTTGTTTATGTGGCAAAAAATAATGAATGGATAGGGACCCTAGTCATTAGTGATAAAATTAAAGATGACGCTTACAAAGCCATCCAACGCTTTAAAAAAAATCGAGTAAAAAAAATAGTTATGCTTACAGGAGACCGTGAAAAAGCGAGTGCTTACGTTGCTAAGACTCTCAATTTAGACGAATACCATGCTGAACTCTTACCTCAAGAAAAATGCGAATGGATAGAAAAATTAATAACCGAGAAAACAGAAAATAAAAAAGTCATCTTTGTGGGGGATGGAATCAATGATGCACCTGTATTAGCTTTAGCAGACATTGGCATCTCGATGGGTGGTCTTGGAAGTGATGCCGCCATTGAAGCTTCTGACATCGTTATTATGACCGATGAACCTTCAAAAATTGCTTCTTCGATTCAAATTTCAAAAAAAACCATGAGAATTGTAAAACAAAATAGTTTCTTCGCTATTGCCATAAAAATAGGTGTTTTACTATTAAGTGCTTTAGGGTTAACAAGTATGTGGGCTTCGGTTTTTGCAGATGTTGGCGTATCCATTCTTGCCATCCTAAATACCTTAAGACTCTTAGACGTTAAAAAAATTTCTTAAGGAGGCAAAAAAATGAAAAAAATAGTTCTTTCCATTGGGGGCATGACTTGTAGTGCTTGCTCTAGTGGACTTGAAAAATACCTAACCAAAAAAGAAGGCATAAAAAAGGCAACCGTCAATTTAGTTCTTTCTATCGCCTCCATTGAATACGAAGGATTAAATAAAAAAGAAATTGAGCGATTTATTAAAGAAGCAGGTTTTATCAGTTTAGGAGAATTTAAAAAAATAGAAGATAAAGAAATCCAATCCTCAGATAAAACAAAATTAATTCTTTTAGGAGGACTAATTATACTTCTAATGTACAGTTCAATGCACCACTTACTTTTTTTACCCCAAATACCTTACATAAATAGAAATCATCCCATTCTTTTATCGACGATGATATTTTCCATCACTCTTCTTTTTTTAATCTATGGACGAGACATTTTAAAAAGTGGAATTAAAAATTTAATTCATAGAATGCCAAACATGGACACTCTTGTTATGCTAAGTGTCTTAACTAGCTTTTTTTATAGTTTAGAAGGCTACTTAAAACTATTAAATGGCACCCACATCAATCTAGAAAATCTTTATTTTGAGTCCACCTGTATGATTCTCTATTTCATTAAACTAGGTCGATTCATTGAACATAAAAGTCAAGATAAAACCAAAGAGGCAATAAAAAAACTTGTTCAAATTACACCTCAACAAGCCATTTTAAAATTAAAAAATCAAGAAAAAAACGTCCCCATAGATGAAGTAAAAATAAATGATCTTCTTTTAGCTCGAGCAGGAGACAAAATTGCCGTCGATGGTGAAGTAGTAAAAGGTAAAACTTATGTAGACGAAAGTTTTATCACAGGTGAAAGTCTACCTGTATTAAAAAAAGAAAAAAGTCCAGTTATAGCTGGCTCCATCATTTACGATGGTTACATTGAATATAAAGCTAAGAAAATAGGACGTGATTCCACGATTTCCCACATTGTAGAATTGGTTGTTGAGGCCACAAATAGTAAAAATAAAATAGCTAAACTAGCGGATAAATTAAGTGGTTATTTCGTCCCTACGATTCTATTTCTAGCGTTAGCTCTTTTCCTAATTCAACTTTTGATAGGTTACCCTTTTGAAGAAGCTTTAATCAATATGGTAACCATGCTAGTTGTAGCTTGTCCTTGTGCTTTAGGACTAGCTGTTCCTTTAGTTGTTGTCGTAAATAATGGTCATTGTGCTGAAAAAGGTCTATTTGTACGAAACAGTGAAACTTTAGAAAAAGCAAAAGAAATCGATACCGTAGTCTTTGATAAAACAGGAACCTTAACTTATGGAAAATTAAAGCGATTTAAAACCTTTAACTATTCTAACAAAACAGAAGAAGAACTATTAAATTTAGTAGCAAACATAGAATACTATTCCAATCATCCCATTGCCACCGCTTTTAAAATAACCAAAAAAGTAGAAGTAAAAGACATCCAAACATTAACTGGGATAGGAATCGTAGGCAAAATCAATCAAAAAAAGATTTACTTAGGAAATGAAAAACTACTAAAAAAATTAAACCTTGCCTCTAACGAAAACAAAGATTATGAATTTTTAGTAGAAAAGGGGTGTAGTATCCTTTATGTTGTAGAAGAAAAACAAATTCTTGGTCTCATTGGTGTTCGAGACGTCATAAGGCCTCATATTAAAAAGACCATTCAAGCATTTAAAGAAAATAAAATTGAAGTCATCATGCTTACAGGAGATAATGAAAAAACCGCAAAGCAAATTGCTAACGAAGTTGGCATTACTAACGTCATAGCAAATGTTCTTCCAAATGAAAAAAGTCAGCAAATTGATCAATTAATTAAAGAAGGAAAAAAAGTATTGATGGTAGGAGATGGCATCAACGATGCTCCCGCTTTAGTAAAAGCAACCATTGGTGTCAGTATAAGTGATGGCACCGATGTAGCAATGGATGCATCAAGTGTGATTTTAATGAACAACAATCTAAGTAACCTATTAGATTTAATTAAAATTAGCAAACGTTCTTATAAAATCATTAAACAAAACCTTTTTTGGGCATTCTTTTATAACCTTTGTATGCTACCAATAGCCTCTGGTTTTTTTAAGAAGTATGGCTTAATGATGACGCCAATGTTTGGAAGTCTCGCCATGACCTTAAGTAGTCTAACCGTTGTATTTAATTCGTTAAAATTAGAAAGAAGGAAAAAATGAAAACAGTTGAATTATCCATAGAAGGAATGAAATGTATGGGCTGTGTAACGCGTATTAAAAATGTATTAGATAACCTAAAAGGAATTCATTCGTACGACTTAACCTTAGAAGAGAAAAAACTTATTTTAAACTTTAAAAAAGAGAAAGCTTTACTAAATGCCATCGAAGCCATTGAAAATTTAGGTTTTAAAATTATAAAATAACGTTGCTTTTTAGAAAAAATGCGTTAAAATAAAGCAAACAGGTGAGAACAATGAAGAAATGCATTATTATTTATAAACAGAGTTTAAAAGTTGATTGTAAAGGTTATTAAGTAAAAAAAAGAAAAAAGAAAGAGTGATAAAAACAAATACAATAATTGATGAATTGAAAGAATTAAACGGTCCCTTTTTAAAAAATAATAAAAATGGGATAAAAATAAACGACCAAGACTATCTTTTAAAAAAAGGGAGCATGCCCATCCTTTTATCCGCTCCTCATGCGGTGAAACAATATAGAGAAGACAAAATCAAAAAAAGCGATTATTTAACAGGAGCGCTTGCCATTTATTTAGCTAAAAAATGCAACGCTTCTTATCTAGTAAGAATTTTTAATAATTTAGAAGATCCAAATTACCCCTTAGGAAAAACCTTACCTTTTATTGAAAGTCATTATTTAAAAGTGTTAAAACAATTTCTTCAAGAACAAAAAACTTTTTTAGTGGTTGATCTTCATGGGTGTAGTGATACTAAAAAATACGATTGTAGTCTATGGAGAGACGAAAATCATCCTTGTGATCGAAAAATAATCCAAATTTTTGAAAAGAACTTTACGAGCCAAAACCTTTCATTTGATTTAGGAAGTGAATACTTAGGAGGACAAGTTACAAGACAAAGTGCCCAATTAACCTACGCATTTCAACTTGAAGTAAAAAGAAAAATAAGAACCTTAACTTTAGAAAATCAAAACCTCTATGCCTTTTTAGAAAGCATGGAACAGTCGCTTTACGAAACCTACGAATACGCATTGAAATTGGAAAAAGGACAAGAAATTTAATAAGCTAGTGAAAAACTGGCTTTTTTTTAGAAAATAGTGTATCTTTATTTAAAGAAGTGAAGAACAATGAAAAAAATAACTCAAGAATTATTAACCTGGTATGAAGAAAATAAAAGAGACCTTCCATGGCGTCATACAAAAAATCCTTATTACATTTGGATTAGTGAGATTATGCTCCAACAAACTCAAGTTGAAACAGTAAAAGAATACTATCAAAGATTTATAAAAAAACTTCCTACACTAGAAGATTTAGCCAATATTTCTCAAGATGAATTATTAAAACTATGGGAGGGACTAGGTTACTACAGTCGTGTACGCAACATGCAAAAAACAGCTCAACTTTTAATAAAAAAACAAAAAAAAACGTTACCCAACACAAAAGAAGCTTTAATAAAACTTCCTGGAATCGGAGACTATACCGCTGGAGCAATTTTGTCTATTGCCTTTGATAAACCGTCTATTGCTATTGATGGAAACGTCTATCGAATTCTCGGACGAGTGTATCGAATCCATGAACCCATTAATAAAAAAGCTACATATAAGAAATACGAGGAAAAAATGACCTCTTTATTACCAACCACAAAATCAAGTGCCTTTACGCAAAGTTTTATGGATTTAGGAAGTTTAATTTGTACACCCAAAAATCCAAAATGTGAGAAGTGTCCTTTAAGTAAAGAATGTGAAGCAAAAAAACATCAAGAACAAGAACAGTACCCAGTAAAAGAAAAAAAATTAAACAAAAAAATGGAAGAAAGAAGTGTTTTTTTACTCACATATAAAGATAAAATAGCAATTAAAAAAAGAGAAGAAAAAGGGTTGCTCGCTTCCCTTTATGAATTTCCAAATACTTTAAAAAAGCCAACGATAATTGATATTGAAAACGATTTAATTGAAAGAAACATACCTTTTAAAAACGTTACACAAATCGGAGAGGCCAAGCATATTTTTTCACATAAAATCTGGTCCATGAAAGGATTTTACATCGAATTATTAAATCCGATAGAAAAGTTTTTATGGGTCACAAAAGAAGAATTAAAATCAACCTATCCTCTACCTAGTGCCTTTATATATTTTTATGACTTTTACATCAATCATGAAAAATAAAAAAGCTAAAATTTTGATAAAAAAGAGGTTTACAATAAAGTTTTCTATGTTATAATTGTCTTCTGTTGAGAATAATTTATAAAATGAGGGAGAAAAAAATGACAAAAGAAGAAAAATTAAGAATATTTTATAGAGAAATAAAAAATCTTACAGAAGAAAAGAAAGTAAACAGTGAAGTTGCTTTTTTAGAGATGATTTGCACACTCTTTTTAGGTAAAACACTAAATAGACAAGAAGACTCAATCTACGATTATCTTTTAGTGTGGAATTTAACTTATGATGAATATAAAAGAAAGGGCTTTACGGATGAAGCTTTGTATCCTTTTAATTTAATTGATAAAAAATATTACCAAGAATTAAGACAAAATTATAATACAGAAGAGCATCGTAGCTATCAAACATACTTGATTGGTCAATTAGTAAAAGATTTAGCTTTTGATGAAGAGAATATGTTGACTCTTTCAATAAAAGAAGAAAATCCAGAAAGGGAAGAAATTTTTAATACAATAAAACAGATAATAAAAGAAGTTCAAGAAAATGCTTCCATTTCTATAGAAACCATAAGCTTAATTGCTTTGTCTAACGCTTACTTTCGCTTGTATAAACCTTCACTGGATAAAAAGAAAGTTGAAGAAAAAATTCTTACAAATAAAGTGGATAAAATCTTAAAAAAGAAAAAAGAAGTTTCTAAAACGGTTATGAATTCAGAAGAAGAAACTAAAGAAGAAAAATTTGTTTCAATTTTAGAAAAAGTAGATTCAGTATTAAATTCGTCTTTAAGTGAATGTTCAAAAAAAGAAGAATTATTTGAAAAAATCATTGGTTCCAATCAAGAGTATCGCCCTTTATTAACATTATTTAAAAATAAATAGAAAAAATAGACGCTCCTAAAAATAGAATAAAATAGGAGGAGAAATAGTGGAAAATTTCAATCAGTTAAAAAAAGAAATAAACTTATTAAAAGCTCATCTTCTAAATATTGAGAATTATATTGACTTAAAAATATGTGAATGTTGCGAGTTATTAACACCAGAGGACGCTATGCATTATGTGGGAAATGAAAGAATATGTGAAGAATGCTTAAAAAATGGCTACGGAAAATAATCGAGTAAAATAAAAATTAGTGTACTTAACATCTAAAAAAAGTTATAATAATTCTTCGAAAAGAGGAATAAATGATGAAAGTAAAACATGAATTACCACCCATTTATAATGAAGACTCAAAAGTATTAATCTTAGGGTCACTTCCATCTGTAAAATCGAGAGAAGAAAAATTTTATTATGCGCATCCTAAAAATCGTTTTTGGAAAACCTTAAGTAGAGTTTTTAATGAAGAAATAGGAAGTACGATAGAAGAGAAGAAAGCTTTTTTATACAAACATCATATTGCTTTATTTGATGTCATTAAAAGTTGTGAAATAAAAAACTCATCAGATACTTCAATAAAAAAGGTCAGACCTAATAACTTAAATCCAATCCTAAAACAAAGTAAAATTAAAACTATTTTTACAACAGGAAAAAAAGCTTACGATTTATATCAAAAATATTGTTATCCTAAAACAAAAATAGAAGCCATTTACTTGCCCAGTACTTCACCAGCCAATTGTCCTAAAAACATTGAAAGTACGTTAATTGACAGTTACAAACAAATAAAAGAGAAAATAGATGAGAAAGAAGAATAAGAAATGAAAGATAAAGAAAAGAAAGAGGCATTAAGAAACCAGTTATTCGCTAAATATTTTGAAGAAGAAGGAATTTTAGTAACAGATTTTCTTGACAAATTATCGTTCATTGCTAGCGCGTGGCAAGATTTACGAGAATTATGTGCTAAAAATATGAAATATTTTTTTCAAGGTAAATCTCTAGAAAAAATAAGAATCGTTCAAAGTAAAGGAAGAAAATATTTAATCTTAAAATTATTAGTTGAGGAATATGTTGTTATTGATGTTGAAAAAAAAGAAAATATTTCAAAAATTGATTTTCAAGAATCTTTTGAGGAGTCCTTTTTTATCAAACATTTTGATGAAGAAAAAAGAAACGATGAAAATGATTTTATTAGGCATTGTATGTTAATTAAATATTATGGAGACATGAATGAACTAATTAATTTTTATTTAAAAAATCAAAACATTTTAGAATTAAATAATCAAATAGTATATAAATATGAAATTGGAGAAGCTTGGACTTATTTCAGCGTCAATTTTACAAATCAAGATATTCAAATAGGATTTAGAACACCTGATCAATTTTTATATGAAACTTTACATTTTAATTATAATTTATTACCATATTCTGTACAAGAAGATAAGATTATTACAGCAATTGGAAAAGAAAGAATGCAAGAAATGTTTAAAGAAATACCAAAAATAAAAATACCTGAAAATTTGATTCCTGAAGATTTATTACAAGCATACCGAAATCAAAAAGAAAACCTAAAAAGAGACCTGATAATTAAGAAAGATTAAAATAAAGAATGGAATTTCTTTTTTTTTGACCATACTAAGAATGGTGATGATTATGAAAAAAGAAAGTTTATGGGAACACGACTTAAAAAAAGAGAAAATAAAAGAATTAAATGGTGATTTAGAAACCGACATTTTAATTATTGGAGGAGGGATAACAGGTTTATCTATTGCCTACGAATTAAAAGAAATGAATCAAAAAATAACGCTAGTTGAAGCATCGTTGGTAGGAATGGGTGTAACCAAAAATACAACAGGAAAAATAAACTACTTACAAGAAACAATTTATGGAGACTTAACTCAAAAATATTCATTAGAGCAGGCCAAAAAATATTTAAATGGCGAATTACGTGCAATAGAAGAGATTACAAGAATCATTAAAAAAGAACAAATAGAGTGCAACTTGGAAAAAGTAGAGTCCTTTGTATTTACAAATGAAGAAAAAGAAATGGCCAAATTAAAACAAGAAAAAAAGATATTAGAAAATTTTGGAATAAAAGTGAAAGAACATACAAATCAATTCAAGTATGCCATCTCAGTAGAAAATACCTATGTTTTTCATCCTTTAAAATACCTTTACGCCTTAAAAAAAATCCTTGAAAAAAAGAACATTGAAATCTATGAAAATACAAAAATAGTAGAAGTAAAAAAAGAAAAAGAAACCTTTATTTGTTTAACAGAAAAATATAAAATAAAAGCCAAAAAAGTTATTTTAGCTTGTCATTATCCCTTTTTTACCCTCCCATTTTTAATGCCATTAAAAGCGACTACTGAAAAATCTTACATCGCCGCATTAGAAGAAGATAAAATAGAAGCAAAAACTTACATTACAAGTAAAAATCCATGTACCTCTATTCGTTATCATCAAGATAAAGAAAAATACTTAATTTATTTAAGAAATTCTCATAACATTTCTAATCATTTAAATGAAAAGGAAAACTTTAAAAAATTATTAAATGAAATGCCAGAAAAAAAAGTGAAATTTCTATGGAGTAACGATGATTTAATTACCTTTGATAAAATGCCCTACATCGGTAAAATAAAAAAAGAAGAAGACCATTTACTCCTTGCAACAGGTTTTAATACATGGGGCATGACCAATAGCGTTCTTTCAGGTTTAATCATCAAAGACATCCTTTTAAATAAAGAAAATGAGTGGATAGAATTAATGAATCCTTTAAGAACCAATGGGCTTAATAATATCAAAGAATACACAAAAAATACCTTGTATTCTTTAAAAAGTTTTATTGGAAATAAAATAATAAAAAATAAAGATTGGTATGACAATGTCGTTTATACCAAAATAGAGGGCAAAAATGTTGCCATTTACAATGATGGTCAAAAAAAATATAGAGTATATAGCACCTGTCCTCATTTAGGATGTACCTTAATTTTTAATGAAGTTGAAAAAACTTGGGATTGTCCATGTCATGCCTCTCGTTTTTCTTTAGAAGGAAAATGCATAAAGGGGCCAAGTCGATATAACATTACGTATAAAGAAAAATAAAAAAATATTCACGAGCTCTCTTTTATGATACAATAAAATAAAGTGGAGGTTTTATGGAAAAATTAGAAAAAATAGAACAACAACTAAAAGAAATTGAAAACAGTCTAGGACAGGCCAAAAACGAAGAACTAAAAGGATTAGAAATTCAAGTTGATAAAAAAATAAAAGAATTAATTGGATTAAAAAATTATTATCAAAAGCAACAAAATATGGATTTAATGCCTTTAAGACAAAGATTAAAAGACGCAAAGAAACTGAAAAGCACAATTGAAAAACAATTAGAAGATAAAAAGGAATGGTCTAAAAAAGAAAATTCAAAAATAAATAAAGAAAAATACGTACGTCCAGAAGAACAAAAAATAAAAGAAATACTTGCTTTAGAAATAAGTCGTGAGGAAAAAGTAAGAGTACTTGAAAAAGAAATAGTAAATGTGGATGTACACATTAGTAAATTACAAGAAGAAAAAAACAATTTAATGCAAAATAAAGGGAATAAAAAGGAAAGCAGTACTAAAAATAAAAAAGACAGATTAGAACAAAAAAAACAACAAATTAAAGGTAAAGAACAAGGCACTAAAAAAGAGAAAAAAATTCAAATTTCTCATGGTTCTAAAAATGAGCAAGCCTTAAATCAGCGAATAAAAGAAATAAAAACAGAAATTCAATATCTAAAAAATGTGTTACAAATTTATAAAACGTTATTAGCACAATTAAAAAATAAAACGAAAAAAAGCCAAATCAATCCAAGTGAAAAAGAAATACAAACAAACGAAGAAGAAAATAAATATTATTATTTAATTTTAATGGATTTATTACAAGACGATAAAAATTATTTTTTCATTAAAAGAATTGTTGAAAGCAATGAAAAATTTATAAATGCACGCTTAGATAATCAACCGATTATTTTTGAACTTTTAGATCGTTACATTAAAAATTTAAAATTAGAGTTAAGAAATCAAAAATTAGTCCATGAAAATCCTAAATTCTTTTATGAATTATTAAAGCTATTTAAAAAAAGTCCTGATTTAGAACTTACGAAAGATGAAGAAGAATATTTTAAATCTAGAATTAAAGAACTTACAGACTATTTAAAAGACAAAGGTTATAGTACTGGTGATAAAATTAAAACTGAACTGGCTTCTTTAGAAGAAGAAAAACCAATTCTGAAGTATATTTTAACCAAAAATTATCAAGAAATAATGAGTACTTATGCCAAAAATAGTAAAAGAGCGAATTTAACTCGGGAATACTTAGAAAAAGTAGCTTTGGAAGTAGAACAATTTATAGAAAATTTTGGAGAACAAACGTATCCTTTAAATTGGTTTATTGCTAAACAATTAAACATTAAAGTAAGTGATATCCAAAACAGTGAAATTATCATGGATACCATTGCTTTAGAAAACACCAAGTACGCCTTTAGTTTTGGTTTTAATAAAAATTATGATACTTATCTAAGAGTGCATGTAGTAGACACTTCTATTTTAAATGGAGACTTTGCCTTAAAAGAAATGAAAGAACAATCTCCCTATACATCTAAAATGCTAAGTAAAAAACTAAAATTCAAAAAAGGAAACACTTATCCAGTTATTACATATCAAGTAAAAATATTAGAAAATGGTCAGGTAGAAAATCCTAAAATATTTGAAAGTAAAATTAAAATTGATCAAGTTATTACAAATGACCAGCTAATTGATTACCGAGAAGACAGTTATTTAAAAAATTTTTACAAGTACACTAAATTTTTAGCAAGATTTTATGAAATAAATATAAACAAAGTAGATAAGGAAGAACTTGAAAAAGCCTATGATAAAATATTAAACTTTATATTAAAACATTACTTTAATAAAAATAATTTGAATGCTTTTTACAAAACTGAAATCGAATTTACCTCAGAAGAAATTTATAAACTTCATTACTCGATTTGTACTTATCTATCTAAATTACCAAAGAAAGAATCAGATACAATCAATAGACAATTGAAGAATTTAAAAGCCAGTTGCTATTTTGGATCTGAGGCCCTAGAAGAAAGTGAAATCATAATCGATACGAGAAGTTATCTTGGTTATTTAAATCTAGCTATATTAAAAAACAGTTTACATGGTCTTTGTAATGGAACGCGTTATCAAGAAGAACTTAAAGTTTTTAAAGAATGTGAACAAACATTAAATCAAGGAGAATTTTTTCTTGATTATCGAAATCAAGAAAGATTGATACGCCTTGCTAAAATAACAGAAATTAATAGAAAAAAAGCGGAACAAGATTAATCGCTTTTTTAATAGGAGAGAAAATGAAAGTATTAAGCTTAATAGAGCCTTATGCCACTTTAATAGTTGAAAAAAAGAAGAAAATAGAAACAAGAAGTTGGAAAACAAATTATCGAGGAGAGTTGTATATTCATGCAAGTCTTACTAAAATGGCTAAAGAAGATAAAGAAAATAAAAATTTAATGGGCTTAATAGATAATAAAAATTTAAACTATGGCGCGATTATTTGCAAATGTAATTTAAAAGATTGTATTTATATGACAAAAGAATGGGTTAATCGAATAAAAAAAGAAGAGCCTCAAGAATACCTTTGTGGAGACTTTCAAGAAGGAAGATACGCCTGGGTTTTGGAAGACTTAGAACCTTTAAAAGAGCCTATAAAAGCAAAAGGACATCTAGGCATTTGGAATTATTTAAATGAATGCCAGCTAATGGACTTAATGGAAAACATTGAGTATGGTTGGTTAGATAAAGAAAACAATAAATGTGTAGAAATGGGTAAAAAGTTTTTAAATAACTACCGTTTAGCCTCTCCGAAAGAAGTGTTGCAAAATAAAGTAGGAATATGTTGGGATCAAGTAGAACTTGAAAGATATTATTTAGGTAGGACCAATTTGAAGATTAAAACTTTCTTTTTAATCTATAAAGATGGTAATAATTATCCAACACACACTTTTATAACATTTGAAAAAAAGGATAAATTTTATTGGTTTGAACATGCGTGGGATAAATGTAAAGGAATGCATGAGTATACGACTTTAAAAGAATTGTTAAAAGACGTAGAATTACAATTTATAAAAATAGAATTAAAGAGTAATGTGATCAAACAAAATTTATTACTATATGAATATAGAAACCCTAAAAGCCATTTAAATTGTCAGGAATTTTATGATTTTTGTCAAAAAGGGATACTCATGAATTTAGAATAAATAAAAAACAACTTAATAATGAAAAGAATATAAAAATAATATATAATACAGATAGGTGATTTTTATGCGTATTAGCAATTCTTGGGAAGAGTACGAATGTTTAGATGCCGGAAATGGTGAAAAATTAGAAAGATATGGTCACTATATTTTAAGAAGACCAGACCCTCAAGCCATGTGGAACGTTCTAGATTATTCAAATTGGCAAGGCGTCGATGGCTTTTATCATAGAAGTAGTGAAGGAGGAGGGCAGTGGGAATTTAAACATAAAATACCTGAATTTTGGACCATTAATTATAAACATTTAACCTTTAAAATTAGCCCCACTAACTTTAAACATACAGGAATCTTTCCTGAGCAAGCGACCAATTGGGATTTTATTATGGAAAAAATAAAATCATCAGGGCGGGAAATAAAAGTACTAAATTTATTTGCTTACACAGGATGTGCCTCAATGGCCGCAGCGAGTAGTGGAGCGAAAGTAGTTCAAGTTGATGCTTCTAAAGGAATGACAGAATGGGCAAAAGAAAACATGAAGTTGAGTCACTTAGAAAAAAATGAAATTCGTTTCATCGTCGATGATTGTGTAAAATTTGTAAGTCGGGAAATAAGAAGAGGAAACAAATACGATGCTATAATAATGGATCCACCAAGTTATGGACGAGGTCCGAATAAAGAAGTATGGAAATTCGAAAAAAACATTTATTATTTAATCGATTTATGTATGCAAATTTTAAGTGACAAACCTTTATTCTTTTTAATTAATTCTTATACAACAGGCATATCAAGTATTGTTCTAGAAAACATTTTAAAATCGACCATTTTAAAAAAATACCCAAATGGAAAAGTTGCCTCTGGAGAAATTGGCCTTCCCATTAAAAGAGATAACTTGGTTCTTCCATGTGGGATTTACGGGTACTTTGAAGAATGATAAACATTATTTATGAAGACAATCATTTATTAGTCGTCGAGAAGCCTGTTAATTGTTTAGTACAAGAAGATAATACAAAAGATAAAGACTTATTAACAATTTTAAAACAAGAATTAAAAGAAAAATATCAAAAAACAGGAAACGTATATTTAGGACTGGTCCACCGTTTAGATAGAATGGTGGGAGGAGTAATGGTTTTTGCGAAAACCAGTAAAGCCGCAAGTCGATTAAGTGAGCAAATTAAAAAAAATCAATTTACGAAAACCTACTATGCGGTAGTAGAGGGTAACTTAAAACAAAATGGTACTTTAATCGATAATTTAGAAAAAGATGAAAAAAGAAGAATCTCTTTCGTATCACCTAATGGAAAAAGAGCGAAACTCAATTATGAAGTGCTTGCAAATAAAGAAAATAAAACCCTTCTTAAAATTCATCTAGAAACAGGAAGACATCATCAAATAAGAGTTCAATTCTCACATGCTGGTTATCCTTTATATGGAGATGCCAAATACAATAAACAGGCCAATTTAAAAGACCCAGTAGCTTTATTTGCAAAAGAATTGTCATTTTATCATCCTATCACTAAAGAGTTATTAACCTTTTCTTTAAATTTACCAAAAAGATTCCCTTTTTCTTTATTCGAATAAAGTTTTTTTAAAATGCATAGAATGAATTAGGTGATTGCTATGCAAGTGAAAGTAGATATTCCTTATCCTGAAGTCAAAGTAAGTTCAAAAAATATAAAATTAGCAAAAGAAATTCTTTCCTCTTATGCTGGACCTATTAGTGAAGATACAGCAATTCATAACTATATATTTCAATATCTTATCTTAGAAAACGATGAAATAAAAAGCATTTTAAAAGAAATTGCCATCGTTGAAATGCATCATTTAGAAATCCTAGGAGAATTAGTAAAAAAACTAGGTTTAACCCCTTTGTATTTAAGTGTTAACAATGATAAAACTAAATGGTTTAGTGGGGAATATGTGACTTACGAAAAAGAATTAAAAAACATTTTACTCGATAACATTCGTAATGAAGAATTAGCCATTAAAAATTATGAAAAAATAATCATTCAAACCGATGATGAATACGTAAAATATATTTTAAAAAGGATAATTTTAGATGAAAAGATGCACATTCAAGTATTCATGAAATTATACAGTCAAGTAAAATAAAAAGGCTCTAGATAATTTAGTGGGGAGAAAAAAATAAACATTAAGAAATTTTAGTGGG
>CAJTUR010000013.1 GCA_910579535.1 uncultured Bacilli bacterium | reverse complement strand
GCAGTGGGGTTATGCCCGACTGTTAAACACGCACCGTGTGTTTAACAGGTATATAGAAATCAATCGAAAGATTGGTTTTTTTGTTGTTTACAAAGAAATCATCCTAAAGGAAGGATGGTGTTTATGATTAAGTTTATCACACAAGAGATACCCTTTGAAAAATCTTTAAAGCAAAGATTAGAGTTTATCTGTCAGTTTTGTAAAACTAAACCTATATTTATTAATGGCAATATTAGAAAGATTGATAAAACTAATTTAAACTTTATAGAACCTCATAGAGTTATCATTAAAGGTATTACATTTCTTGTATTTAACTATTCTACTGATATTTATATTAGAAATCTAACAAATAAAATACAAATATCAGAATTAGAAGATTACTTAAACACTATTAAATAGGCTTTCACAGGATGGACATTTTAAGAGAAAAGTTGTATAATTAATATAGTGGATAGAGAGTTATCCCATAGTCTTACAATGTAGTTTTGAGAAGTGAAAGTATTATATTTAGTAGTACCTTCACTTCTCTTTTTTTGAAATGTCGTAACAAATGTCGTAATAATTGTCATAAGAAATGTCGTAAGAAAATAAGAAAAGGAGATGAATTTGTATTGAATGAAAAAGAAGTAATTTGTGGATTGTACCCTCGTGTGCCGTTGTAATACATAGGCAGACACATTATCTTCTTTTTCTTCAAGTTCCTGTTTAGTAATCGTAAAGCCATATTTACCAAAGTTAGTACCAATATCTAATTTTCCATTTGGTAGATTTTCATTGATTAGCTCTCCGGTTTTTAAAATAAATTTAATTTTGTAAAAATCTTCATCTCCATTTTCTAACTTTTCGCCAATGATTATTTTATCGACTAAACTATTAAAGACTTCTTCACTAAATTTTGTAAGACCTTTGTATTGTTTTAGAGTATTAGAGATTTTATCAATTTGTTCTAGTTTTTGTTTTCTAGTAGTTTCTATATTTTCATTAGTTTTAAGTTGTTGTTCATACTCTTTGATTTTATTAGAGATTTCAAGATTTTTTTGATTTAAGATGTCTTTTGAAATAGAGTCATCAAGTTGTAAATCAATGAGATTGGATAATTTATTTTCTAATTTAGAGATTTCTTCTCGTATCTTCTTTTGATTAGTGTAATCGTGATTTTCATTGATGACTTCATTTACTTTTTTCATAAATGAATGGATATATTTATCACTATCTTGAAATAGTTTGTTATAAACAATTACAAATATATCTTCTAATTCTTCTTGCTTATAATGAATTAAGTTGGAACATTCAATTTTATTTCTATGACTTCTACATATCCAATAAGCAACTTCTTTATTATTACTTCTAATTTTATAAGAACGCCTAATAAAACGCTCTCCACATATTCCACAAAAGATTTTACTACTAAAAGCATATTTACGGCTAAACTTATCTCTATTTCCATCTGGCTTGATTATCTTGCTTCTTATAGTTAATATTTCTTGACACTTGTCCCATAACTCACGAGAGATAATTGGTTCGTGATGATTAGAAGTAAAGTATTGTTCTTTTTCTCCATAATTCACTTTCTTTTTATGAGTTAAAACATTTTCCGTATAATACTTTCCTGTCTTTAAATCTCCTACATATTTTTTATTGATAATTATTCTTCGTACTGATGCATGACACCATTTTAAATTTGATGGACTAGGTATTCCTAGACTATTAAGATTTAAAGCAATTGTTCTAAAACCTACACCTTTTGCATATTCTTCAAAAATATAAGTAACAATATCTTTCTTACTTTCATCAGGATAAATCAAATCTTTTTCTTTATCATATAAATAACCAAAAGGAGCATACTTACCAACTAATTCTCCACGTTTCATTTTCATTCTAACCCCAGCTTTTACATTCTCTGATATTGACTCGCTTTCAGCTTGTGCAAAAGCACTATAAAGAGTTAAAAATAATTCATTAGATAAACCTAAAGTATGGATATTCTCTTTTTCAAAATAAACATCTACATTATGCTCTCGAAGTAGTCTCACACAATTTAAAGTATCAACCGTATTACGAGCAAATCTTGAAATTGATTTAGCTAATATCAAGTCAATCTTACCATTTAAGGCATCACTCATCATTTGATTAAATTGTTCTCGTTTTTTAGTTTGAGTACCAGTTATACCCTCATCAGCATAAATCCCTACAAATTCCCAATCAGGATTTTCTTCTATCATATTTTTATAATGAATTCGTTGTGAATCATAACTTGTCTTTTGGTCTTCATTATCTGTTGAGACTCTACAATAAGCACAAGTACGAATAAGTTTGTATTTTACATTTCCTTTTAAGCACATTGTTTTAGAAGTTGGTGCTATTACTTCAACTTTATTATTCATTTATTCCTTTCCATAATTGTTGAATAATAGCATATTTCAAATATTTTTTGTTATGCAAAACTATATTTTGAATTGTTTAGTTTATTATATTTTGTGTATTCATTTTCAATTTTAGTTTTAATTTTTTGATATTCGTTATTATCAATTAAGTTATTATCTTTGATAAATTCTAACATAGCAATTTCTGTTACATAAGATTTTAGATGTTCGCACTTTTTATCACTTCTTTCCATTAACTTATTACCCCCTTTTAAATTCTTAAACAATTCATATCATAGTTACACACCAACTTTCTTTCAAATATCTTAAAAAAATTATAACGCGCTTATCTTGTTTTTACAGCCCTACAAACAAAAAAAGATAACTAAATCATAGCTATCCAGATTACAAAAATATGAAAAATAATAGTCATATTTATGGCCGAAGTTATGGCCATCAAAAACACACTTTTCCAAAATAATCACAACAAAATAAAAGCAGGATAAACCTGTTTACAAACAACTAGCCAGTGGCTAGTTTTACCTTATTTCATAAGGTATTAGAGAAAACACAAGTGTTTACATTTTTAATATTTGTTATACAATCGTTAACTTATGTCTTTTCTTAAACCATTATAAATAAAGACTTTCTAAAAAGCGTGTAACAATCGTACACACTTTTTCGATGTAAATTTTCTAAAATTTCGGCCATAATTTTTAGAGTTTTTGAAGATTTTATGGCCATAAGTACAGCCATAGTTTTGAAGAAAAATTGCTGATGAAGATATAGAGTTTTGAATATGAAAAAAGCACTACTTACAGTAAAAGTAGCACCATTAGATACAATTTTTTCATATTCTACTATATTGTATCACGCAAATTTCTATAGTCAATAAGGATAAAATGTCTGATATTTTTCGGTGAAAATGTTGGTCTAAAACTTCTTAGTCGACTGTTTTATATGGTCTTACTAAATCATATATTTAAATAAATAATTCATAGTTTAATGACATAGTTAATTTTTACTTGACACCGGCTTATACAATTTTCAAAGTAAAAAATATGTAAAAAGTAGATTTTGTGGTAAAATATTATTGGAGGTTATTACTATGGAGAAAGCAAATAAAAGAATTATTTATGAAGCAGTATTAGTCCATAATGCATTTAATAATGAACTCAATGGATATGGTGATGCTGTGTATTCTAGACATCATCAACAAAATGCAGATTGGTATAGAAGTTTTAGTGACAGATTTAATCAAATATTAGGGTTTAAAGGACAAACAGTAGATGAATTTATGACTTATGTTTCAACTGTTAATTTAACACCAGAACAAAAAAGAGCTTTATTTGAACTTCGAAAGGAACCTATGTTTAAAAAACTTATGGGAGAAACTGCATTGCAGCAAAAAACCGAATTAGAAAATGCTTTAGGAGATAAAATCACTTCTAATGGTATGACTTTTGCTGATGAAAATGGTGCAAGAGTTGCAGTTAAAACAGAACAGCAATTGGAACAAGAATTAGACGCATATAGCGATAAATTATCAGAATTATTAAGCTCTAAATCCATTTCAGAAGAACAATATGATAATTTAAATCAAAACCTTGATTATATTTATGGGTACTATATAAGTCGTTCTAGAGGTGAACAGTTACCTTTTAGAAAAATGACAAATGCTCAATACGAGAAAATTGAACAAGACGCTCAAGAAAATGGAATTAGTTTCTCAGAACAAATGTATCAAGTAACTCAAGATTTGAGATATGATTTTGATGAAGTTCAAGAATTGCAAAGCCAAGGCATAAGAAAATAGTATTAAAAATATCCACTTGTTTACAGTGAATATTTTTTATTCAACAATTATTTTCAACTTGAAATATGCTATTTAAAGTCCTAATGATAAGGTTATATCTAATTTATCAATATGGACTTTTTCTTGTTCTAACTGTGTGCCAATAGTGATATTGGTGTTTATTTTGTAATCAAAATTGATTATATCTAGTGTTTTAAAATAATACGGTATATGTGTTCCGTAGGAGTGAGTACAGAAGATCAAGTTCGTGAAGGATTTAGCCTTGATGAGCAAGAAAAAAGCATGAAAAGATTATGTGATTATAAGAAGTATAAGATTTACAAAATTTATCGTGAAGAAGGTGTTTCAACTAAAAATATGAAACGGCCTAAATTTCAAGAAATGGTTCAAGATATGAAAGATGGCAAAATAAATAAAATTATTGCTTATAAACTTGATAGACTTACTCGTTCTATTCAAGATTTAGAATTCATTTGTAAATTATTAGAAGAGACTCATTGTAGTTTAGAAAGTATATGCGAAGAATTAAATACAGAAACTTCTACTGGTATCTTTTTTATGAGAATGACTACTATACTTGCTCAACTTGAAATTGAAAGAACATCAGAAAGAACGAAGTTTGGTTTAGCTGGTGCAATCAAAAAAGGACATTTACCATATCGGGCTTGTTTAGGTTATAAACATGAAAATAAAATGATTGTTCCTAATCCTTTAACAAAAGATATTGTTGTTAGAATATTTGAACTTTATCATAGTGGTATGTCCTACCAAAAGATTAGTAATTTATTTAATAAAGAAAAGGTTTTAGGCAAAGAAAACTGGTGTGATTCTACTATAACTACTATCTTACAAAATGAAGTCTATAAAGGCGATTTTGTACATGGCAAAAGAACAAAGAATCCTATTTACTATAAAGATGTTGTTGAGCCAATTATATCTTGTGAATTATGGGAAGAATGTCAGGTACAAAAGAAGAAAAACTCTTGTAGTTATATCAGAAATTTAACCTATCTATTTTTACAAAGTCTCCTCATTGTAATAGAATTATGGGTGGTAAGGCAACTAAAAAGAAAAATGGCAATGTTACTATTATTGTACTGATTGTAAATGCAATATTAAGGAAGAAACAATTGAAAATTATATAAAAAATTTTATTGATGATATTGTAGAATATGATTCAGTTGTTAATCAATTTTTCTTACCTATGATTAAGCAAAAATGGTTGACAATCCATAATTTATCTATAAAATTAATTTCGATTCTAAATGTGTGTCCATAAATATGTTTTCTATAAGCAGAATCAATTCTTAATAATTTAAAAAAATTATCAGTATATAATTAGTTTACATTTTTTATTTTATTCATAATTCAATTCCTGTAAATCACTTGTATATGTAAGTTTAGTACTATAAGATGTCAATAAAGCTCCAATATTACCTTTTTCATAAAACATATCTCTAAACTCAAAGTAGTCAAGCATCATAAAATGTAATCCCTGAAATAGTTTTCTTTTTTTCTTTTATAATATAATACCATTTGCCAATTTAAATAATATTATTAATCATTTCATTGTAAAAAAGAATAAGTGTTAATTTATAATCATATTCTACAAATATGTTTTTTATAAAAAATTCATACCTAGTTCCAGTACCAATTTTTTCTAATATATAAACTGAATCTCCTGTTTTTTTCAATAATGTTTCACCATCCTCAGAATTAATTACTTTTATTTTTCTTTTTCCAATCAACATACTTAATCCATGTTTATGAGAATTATATTCGCAATTCCTGTGCACAATAAGTAATCCTATTCTTAAGATTTGAAAATTATCATCAGTTATATCACCAAGTTTATAATCAATATTACTTAGTAAAATTAAAGAAATTCTTTTGTCTCCTTTATAATAATTATTTAAATGATTAAAATCTCCTTCTGCTATCCAATTTAAAAGTTTGTGATATTCTTGCATATTCATAGATGTTAACTCCATTAATTGATAAAACTACAAATGATATTAAAGATACTATCAATAATCCTAAAAAAGCACCAATAGTAAAAAATACCTACACTATTTCGGAAAACAAAGATTTTAAAAAGATCGAAATGTTATCAATAACCTTAAATAATGTAAATACTGAACTTCAAAAAAATAGAGAAAAGATTAAAACACTAACTAAAAACAATAAGGCATTATCACTTAGAGTTGATACCTTATTTAAAAATATTGATAATAAAAATAATGAGATGAACTTAAACAAGATAATAAACATTTGCAAGAAATAGTAAATTATTTCAAAAATTTATTTAGTAGATAGTAAAATTTATTAAAAATAAGATGTTTGGTAAAGAGAAGGAACGAGAAGATTACTGGAAAATATCAAAAGATATGCATGCACAAGGAATACTCACCAGCAAAAATTCTAAACATTGCACTACTAATACTATCATCAAAAACTGTTTTTAGACTTCTAGCCTCGCAATTTAATGCAATGGCTTTTTCGGCAATGTAATCGATATGTATTTAATGAGCTAAAATCAGACTTTGTTAAAATTTTTTTAATATCTTCTTTTAATAAAGAATTCATAGCAACTAATTTTGAGAATCCACCCATTAACTCTCGCATTATCCCATAATTTACAAAATCTATTGATGATACTTTTGAATAATCTTCATTGTCTACTATTTCTGTGAATGCACCTAGAGCAACTACAGAAAGTTTGAGGTATCAATTTTTTTATCTTCAAAATAAAATGTTGAACCATCTAATAATTTTAGCAATGATCTTTGAACTCCAATTCTTGAAACATGGTCTTTAGAGCTCTTATCTTTTTTTGCTAATTTATCAAATTCATCTATAACTAAAACTCCTTTTGAGCTTTTTCAATATCTTTACCAGCAGCCAAATATAATTTTTCTAACATATCTGTAATATTTCTACCAACATAACCTATTTCAGAAAGAGATGTTGCATCTTCAATAACGATATAGGGATTTATATATATATTAGCAATTCTCTTTAAAATTTCTGTTTTACCTGTTCCCGTAGAACCATATACAATAATGTTTTCTTTTAATTTTGCTATCATATCAAGACCAAGTAATGAACTTATAACTTTTTGTTTTCTAAAAAGCGATGTTAATATTTGCATAATTTATTCATCTTGAGAAATAATTGTTTTCTTAGCTGCAGAATACATTTGAGATATATCGGTATTGTTATTTAAAATTGTATCACCATAAATCTTTAGTGGTACCTCGTATTTTTTGTAATAAATCTTGATTAGTTATTCTCGTAAACATTCTTTTATGAGAATCATAAGTGTAATAATCACCAATTAGTTTTTTATGTATTTTTTTATAGCCTCAGCTGTAAAAGTATTACTATAAACAATATCTTTCAAAAATCCTTCAAATACTATTTTTCCCCCATTTTTTCCCGCATCTGGTCCCATATCAATAATGTAATCTGCATCCATTATAAAATCTAAATTATGTTCAATAACTATTACGGTGTTTCCCTGCTCTATCATTTTTCTCATGACGCTCTTTAAAATTTCAATATCTTTTAAATGAAGGCCTTGTGTTGGTTCATCAAAAATGTAGATGTTCCCTTTTTTTATAAGGTATTTAGACATATTTACTCTTCCCACTTCTCCCCCAGATAAAGTATCTAAAGTTTGGCCTAATTTTAAATATTCTAAACCTACATTTTTTAATATTTCTAATCGCTCTTTTATCTCCTTATTTTCAAAAAATTCTAAAGCTTCTAAAACGGTCATTTCTAAGACTTCATTAATATTTTTTTCTTTGTACAAGTAATTTAAAACTTTTTCTTTGTATCTTTTTCCATGACATATTTCACAAACTTGTTTAACGTCTCCTAAGAAGTGCATATCCATTTTTAGAATTCCCGTTCCATTGCAATTAGGACAAGCTCCAGTAGAGTTAAAACTAAATTCGCTTGAGTTTACTTTATTTTCTTTTGAAAAAATATCTCTTATTATGTCAAAAGTTTTTGTATAAGTTGCAACATTACTTCTAGTTGTTGTAGCAATGTTTTCTTTTCCAATTTCTATAAGCGTGTTGTCTTTTTTTAATAAATATCTTATTAATGAAGATTTGCCACTTCCAGAAACTCCTGTTATACAAGTTAAGAAGTTTAAAGGAATTCTAATTTCTAAATTTTGAATATTGTTTATGTTTATTTTCTTTACTTCATAAACTCCTTTTATTTGTTTTTCTTTATTAGAGAGTGTTTTTTTATTTTTTAAATAGTTCCCAGTTAGAGATTTTTCTTCTTTTAGTATATCACTCACTTTTCCATTAAATACTACTTTCCCACCATTAGAACCTGACTCAGGTCCGATATCAATAATATTATCGGCGCTCGTTATTATTTCTCTATTGTGTTCTACCACAATGGCGGTATTATTATTTGCAACTATATTTTTAATAGAGTTTATGATTCTATTTACATCTTTACTATGAAATCCTAAACTTGGTTCGTCCATTATATATATTAATTCATTTAAAGTATTATTTAAACTTTTGGCTAATTTAATTTTTTGAGCTTCACCGCCTGATAGAGTGTCAATTCCCCTATTTAATGTTAAATAACCGATACCTAAATCGATTAAATTTTTTAAATCTTTTTTCATTTTTTGGACTATCTCAGTAGCTTCTTTTTCATCAATTAATGAAATAAAGTCGTATAAATCCATTATTTCCATATTTAATAAATCTTTTAAACTTTTAGAATGAACTGTAACGTCTAACGCTTTTTTATTTAATCGCGTCCCAAAACATTCTGAACATCGGTCTTCCATAAAAAAATCTCTATCGTAGTCGTTTATTTGCAAGCCTCTTGAATCTGCTTGTCTTTTAAGCAAACGATTGACTATTCCTTCGTAAGTCCAATTTTGAACAAAGCCTTCATTTTTATTCATGAATGTCGTAGGTTCTTTATAAAGAAGTAAATCGAGTTCTTCTTCTGTAAAATCTTTTAGTTTTTTATCCATGTCGAAATAGCTTGTTGATTTTTGAATGTTAAAATATCTAGAATTTACTTTCCAAGTTCTATGCTTTATTGCTCCTTCGTTTAAGGATAAATTGAAATCTATTAACTTAGATAAGTCTATGACTAACTCAACACCTAAACCTCCACATTTTTGACAAGCGCCTTTAACTGTATTAAAAGAAAAATAACTACTATCATAAATTGGATAGCCTACTCTAGAATACAAGAGGCGAAGGTATGTATAAATTTCTGTATAAGTGCCAACTGTACTTCTAGGATTTTTTCCTAGTTTTTGTTGTTCTATTAAAACACAAGGAGATAAATTTGTTATTTTTTCAACATTTGGTTTATTAATTTTAGGAAGATTTTTAACAACATATGTAGATAATGTTTCATAAAAAGAAGTTTGTGCCATAGCATAAATGCAATCAAAAACTAAAGAGGATTTACCGCTTCCTGAAACCCCTGTTACTACATTAAATTTATGTTTTTCTATTTCAAGTGATATATTTTTCAAATTATTTTCTTTTGCTCCTATTATTTCAATTTTATTAAAATATTCGTTTTCTTTCATAAAAGATACCTTTCTAAAATCGTCAATTGATTAATCAAATTATAGTCTCTTTTAGCAATTATTTCAATCTTTTAAATTACTTCATTTCTATTATTTAACGATTCTAAATTTGCTTTTCACAAATATTAGAAGCTAAAAATATTCATTTTTTAATAAATCTTTTCTTGCATAATTTCTACTAATTCCATTATAAATTCACTTCTTTTTTGTTTGTCTTCGTCTACAAGAAGAAAGACATGATTTTTTGTTCTTGTTAAAGCGACATAAAAAAGCCTCCGTTCTTCGGCATATTTAATTTGTTCTTCTTCAAGTTTATCTTTAAATAAGGCTTCCAACCAGAAGTTATCCTGTTTTTCTAAAGGAAAACTTTTATTTAATCCAATAACAATCACTTCATCACAAGTTAAACCTTTGGATTTATGCATAGTCATGGCATCAATATCAATGTCTTCATAACCAATAAATTCTACTTTGGTAGCTATGCCATCTTTTAAATTTTCATCATTAAATATATTTTTTATCATTTGATTGGTTCGAGCTAAAATCATGATGTGATGGGAAGGATTTAATTCATGAATTCTTAAAATAAGTCTTTTCACCGTTTCTATTTCTTTTCCTGTTTGATAAGGCACAACTTTTATGGGATTTTTTATAGATTTACTAGAAATTAATTGTTTTTTTATTTGGCTTGGATTTTTCATTACAAAAGCACCAGAATATTCAATTAATTCTTTGCTGTTTCGATAAGTACTAGTAATTTTTAATAATTTAGCGCTTTCAAAGTATTTTTGGAAATCATAAATGTATTTTATCTTAGAACCCGCAAAGGCAAAAATAGATTGCCAATCATCTCCAACGGCGACGACTTTAGAATGATTTAAATCAGAAATTTTTTTCGTGAAAGTATAACGCTCTTTAGATATATCTTGGTATTCATCAATGATAATGTATTCATATTTTAAATTAGGGATGGATTTTAAGTGCTCCATATATTTTATAGCATAATAAAACATATCGGAAAAATCAAAACCATAACTTTCGGTATTTTCAAAAAGTTTTTTTTGATAATAGACAAAAAATTCTTGAAAATATGAAAATTGTTTTTCCATGGTTTCTTTTGCTTCACTAGGATTGGTATCTATGTAGTCTCTTACATATTTTACATACTGCTCTCTTTTGGTAGAAGATTTTAATTGCGTTATCCAATGATACAGTAAATCTTTAAATGGATAAAAAGATGACGTTGGGTTATTGTTTAAAATTTGATCATAGATTTCTTCATAGGAGCGAGGGTTTAAGTTAAATCCCATTTTTAGCAATTCAGTTTTGAGTTTTTCTTCTAAGTTTTCGCCTTTTTTGGTATCTAAACTTATAAATTTTGTAAGATGAATGCGATGGTATTCTTCTTTTTGTTTTCTATTTTTTTCATATCTTTGTAATTCTAAGTTAGAGGTCTCATCATAAGTAGAAAGACCAAAGTATTCTATATAGACCTCAGAACCTCCTAAATTTAAAGTAAAGTCCGGTTTGTAAATACTTTTGTCTTCCATCAGTTCTTGATATATTTTTTCATATTGGTATTCTATTCTATTGCGAAAAAGGAAATTAGCAATTCTTGCTTCTCCTTTGGATTTGACGATTTCGCCTTTTATGGTAGTGGCGTAATCGTCTCCGTTTAAGTAAGTTTCGATTTTGTTTTCGACAAATTCTTTTAAGTTTGAAATTTCTTTTATTTTGTCTTGTTTATAAGCCATGAAGTAATCATCAAAGTTTTGGTATTTTTCATAATTTTCTTTAAAATATTTACTGAAAATCCAAGAGGTTCCTGTTTTTTCGGCGGAAAATATTTCCATAAGTTCTTTGATTTTATTTTTGTAAGAAAATATTTTTTCTTTAAAGTAAGAAATAAAGATTTCATTTCTCATTTCAAAGTCAACAACATAACATTTACGGGTAGAAAAGATTTCTTTGATGTAAGAAAAGCCTAAAGAGTGAAATGTGGTGATGTTTGCTGGAATGCCAAAGTCTATATTGATTCTTTGCTCTAATTCTTCCGTTGCTTTTTTCGTGTAACTCATGACGGCAATTTTAGAGGGATGGACCTTCTTTATGTCGACTAAAAATTTTACTTTGGATGCCATCGTCGTTGTTTTCCCCGTACCTGCCCCTGCTAAAATAAGAGAATATTCTTCATCGGTTAAGATGGCTTTAATTTGTTCTTCATCTAAATGAATATTAGGGTCAATGTCTTTATACATTTCATCAAAGTAGTTTTTGTACTTATAATAGAGTTCGCTTAAAATATTTTGATTATAGACTTCAAGGTCAAAAAAAGGTGGAACGATTTCAGGTATGTTTCTCATTATGTTTTTGTAAAGTTTTGTACTAATGTATTCTTTTTGATTTAATTTGATTAAAAATTCTTCTTTCATACTGCTTACCACCTATTTTTTCTTATTAAAAGTATATCATACTCTTTTTTGATTGGCATTATTTTATATATTAAAAATACTCCTCTACTTAAAAAAATTTTCATAATTATTTTTAAAAAAAGATGTTATAATAAAGCGTATTGGAGATAAACTCTATGAAAGCGTATAAAACCTTGATTTTTGATTTAGATGATACTTTAATTGATAATGACGCATCCATTTCGTTTGCTATTATGCAAGTTTTTAAAAAAATGAGATTAGAATATAATGATAATTGTTTTTTAGAATGGAAAAAATTTGATAATGCGTATTGGCATGCTTTTGAAACAGGAAAGATGAATATTCCAACATCTGTAAAAACTTTAGAGGAGAAAAAAACATTTTTAAGAGCCAATCGATTTGTTGTTTTCTTTCAAAAATTAGGTGTAAGTTATGAAATGGCTCTTTTTTTAAATAAATTTTATAATAAAATGTTAGGTGAGAATATAGTGGAAATAGAAAATGCTAGACGTATTCTAAAAGAACTTTATGCCCTTCATTATGAGATAATAATTGCTACGAATGGACCAAAAGATGTTGCTGAGATCAAGTTAAAAACACTACAATTAAAAGAATTGATTACAACACTAATTTGCTCTGATGAAGTAGGTTTTAATAAACCGAGTTTAGAATTCTTTCATTTTTTATATAAAAGATGTATCCATCTAGATAAACAAAAAATGTTAATGACTGGAGACTCACTTACTACAGATATCTTAGGAGGAATCAATTTTGAGATTGATACTTGTTGGTTTAATCCTAACGGGCTTCCGAATCCTTATAATTATCAACCCACGTATACAATATCCACTTTGCTAGAATTAAAGAGAGTGTTAAATTAATATTGATTTTTTTAAGAAATTTTATATTTTATTAATCCATCTTTTCTTGATTCTTGTTTAAACCTCCACTGTTTCCTTTATTTCTTCTTGAGGCTTTTCTAAGTTTGGAAATTCTTTTAATAAATCTAAATATAATTTATTTAAAGTTTCGATTGTTCCGTTATCTTTTATCTCATTTATAAATGTCTTTTTTCTTAATGCTTTATTCACTTCTAATTTTCCATTATCGGTTATTTTATTAAAAAATTCTTCGATTTCTTCATCAGGATAACTAAAATCCCATAAGAATAATTCAAATATTTCTAATGAAAAGTCCATTTTAATTAAATCATGTAAAAAATAGTTATCAAAAGAATAAATGGCTCCACCATCTTTATGAAATTCGTACTTTAAATTAAATGTTTTTAAGATAGATTTAGCTATTTCAACTGAATTGGTTGATTTTATTGCTTTTAGAAAATCTATATAAGCTGGTTTTCTTAATTCACTTTCCCATTGATTAGGAAATATTTTTTTAATAAGGGTAAAGAGTGTTATCGTTTCAACTTCAAAATTTAACTCTTTCCAATCCTCATTAATGTCTAATAATTTTGATACAAAATTTTCAAGGTTAATTTTTTTATTTAAAATTTCTTTAAAATAATTTAAAGCGAAATGCACTCCAATAATCGGATGAATAAAATGGTACCACTCTCCTCTTTTTTTAAAAAAAGAACTGTTGATGATTTTATCTTTATTCCTATTACAATAAGGAATTAAATCTGTTTTTTTTATGATTAATTTTTGATTAGCTATCATTGAAGAAGCTATGCAATAAAGAATTTGATTCTCTGTTATGGTAAGGTTTTCTTTTTTAATAATAAATTGTTCAAATTCTTCCAATACTTTAAATGTATCGTTTGAAATTTCGTGATTGGAAAAATAATCACATAGTAAACTTAATATTTTTTCATAATAAATGAAATCGGAGAAAAAAACGTCTTCTTTTAATTTTAAAATTTTCTTTTTTACTTCTAAAGAAATTTTCCATTGCTTTAATACTTTTTCTGTATTATAAATTTTTTCATTGTTCCCTATTAGTTCATTTATTTTTTCGTTAATGACAGATTTATCTTCCTCTTTTTTTATTTTTTGTTTAGCTTTTTTATAATTATTAGTTTTGATTCGTTTCGGCTTGTATTCTGTTTCTAATTTTATAATGCTTTCATTGATTTCATTTAATAATTGGACGGGAGGTTTTAAATTTAATCTTTTATATAATGTCGGTATTTCGTCAAATTTCATGAGTTCTAAGGCAAAGCTGTCTTGTTCTTGTTCACATTCTATTCTACTCTTATTAAAACTATCATAGAGACACTTTTTTATTTCGTATTTATATTCTTTACAAAATTGACTATAAATGTCTGGGTATAATTCTTTAATTGTTGCTATTTTTTCAGTAAGAAATAAATCTTCTTCACAAACCAATGTCTTTAATATATTTTCTATGTATACACTAAAGTCATATTTGTTAGCCATGGTACTTAAAAGGGCTATAACGAGTCCAAAATAAGCTCCATTGTAAAGAATGTCTTCAAAATCTTCTAGATTTTCTTCTACAAAAGAGATTAGGTATGTCCCGACTTCTGTTTTATGGCTTAAATCGGTGATTTCTCCAAGTTCAATAAGCGTGTTGTCGTTTTCACTTAGAGATTGATTTTTTAAACGCTGAATGATTTGATAATCGATTTCTTTTGTTTCTTTTAACTCTTTAAATAATTCAAATTCTTCATTTAAAATACGCCATAAACTGATTAATTCATCATTACTCAAGTGAGGATGGTAAATAAATGTGATGTAGCTTGCCATATTATTTTTTAAATAAGTTTTAATAAAGTCTTTGTATGAAGGATTTTTAAAGGTAATTGTAATTAATTTTTCGTTATCACTTTGTCTAGTTATCGTAAATTCGTTATCCATTCTTTTTATTAAATCTTTAAATTCTATTAAACGACTACTATTCATTATTTTAAGATTCATCAAGTTGTTGTATTTTTTATGAAGGGCTTCGATGCTTAATTGCTCTTGATTTAAAGAAAGAAGCATGAGTGATAAAATCACTTCTAAAGGTTGATTTTCTAGTGTTTCTTTCCAAAAATCATAAGGGTTGTTTAGATAGTCTAGAGTTTTATTAAAAAAATCGTATGTTTTTAAAGATTTGTTTTCATGATATTGCAAAAAAAACAGACTCAGGTAACGGGGATTATAGTTTTCATTTTCAATGATGGTTGGATAGTAGTCTAATAGAACTTTTAAATGATTCCATTCTAAGTTTGCTTGTTTTAAATGATTGGCTAAAATATTGAATTTAGCGGTTTCAGAGACTTCTTTTAAATTAATGGAAAATTGATACAGTTTATAACTAGATTGTAATTTTTGATTTCTTTCCAAGCCCTCTTTTAAAATGTATTCACGTGTTGTCATAATGAGATAGGTATTTTCTAGTTCTTTTATGCATTTGATAAAATGAATCAATTGGTCTTTTTCTTTTTCAGTGAGATTAAAATTGTATTCGGTGTCTCCCCAAAAATCATCAAAAAAATAAATTTGCTTTTTTTCTTTATTATAAATTTGAAACAGTTCATCTAAACTAGAGATACTAAAAAATTCAATGTTTGGATGCGTATTGATAAAATAAGAAACGAGCATTCTTCCAAGAATGGATTTCCCGACTCCTGGTTCACCTGTAATCATCACTGTTTTTTCTTTGGAAACTTTTTCGAGAGCTTCAAAAAAAACTTCGTTTACAGAAAATAATTTTTTTTCTTCTTTCATTTTGTTTAATTCGATTTCTGTTGCAGTGTAAATTTTATTGTTTTCGATTTTATTTAAATAGTGAGAGAGTACAAACGAATTGGGTACTAAAAGTTTTAATGTTTCAATTTCTAAATCATGGTATTTTGATTTGCTTAGTAAATCGTTTAAATCGTTTTTGTCTATAATATCTTCTTTTTGTAAATACCCTTCAAACATTTTTATTAACTTTTCTCTTTTTTCTTTTCCAATTTCCGCGGCGGTGATGATTATATAACGTTCAGGGTTTAATTCTTTTATTCGTCCCATTTCTTTTTTTAATTCTGAAAGGACTTGTGTCGCTTTGTTTTGATAATTCTTAACTTGAACAATGGTGTTTTCATCTAAGTAATAAAGGTCTATGCCACCATCTTTCGTCATGGGATTACTTTTTACTTTTTTATTTTCTTTTATTTCTAAAACACTTTTTGCAAATTGTTGAAATTCACTTGCTGATAATAATTCATGAAAATCATAATTACGCATAATACAACCACTTCTTTTACGATTTATTATAGCATATTGATTTTTAATTTTTAAATTTTTTAATTATCTTTCTCCTTTTTAGTCTTATTATTAATTTTAAACTAATAATTAAATTATTTTCATCTTTTGGATAAGAGAAAATTTATATTTTTTAACATAAAAACTTGTTTAATTTAAAAGATAAATTCCTATCGTTAAATAAGTAGCAAATAAGCACCATAATAGATAAGGAATATTTAAGTAGGCACTTATTTTTTGCTTCTTTAGGAAAAAATAAATTAAAATAATTATAAGACTATCTAATAAAATAATCCATAGAATCGCAATGAATCTAGCTTTCCATAAAAAGAATAATATTGACCATAGGGCATTTACGCAAAGTTGGGTGTAATATAAAGCATCTGTTTTAGAAAATTCATTTTCTTTTCTTTTGTATAAATAGTAGGAGACGCCCATAAAAAAATAAATAAGGGTCCAAGCGATAGGAAATATAGTTTTTGGTGGAGCAAGTATAGGTTTAATTAGCTTTGAATAATCAATATGATTTTTGATTAAAAATGCAACGATTCCGCCGATTAAACTAGGAAAAAATAGATAAAATATCGATTTAATGATTTTTTTCATACGTCCTTCTTTCTACTATTATTTTATAATTAAGAAAGAAAGATTATACGAAAAATCTATAAACGGTTTGCAAGCTTTTTTATTTTTTTTGTTAGTTTTTAGTTTTCTAAATAAACAAGCTTTAATTTTTTTAAGCTATTTTAAATTTTTAAATAGAGATAAAACTTTTTGTTCTTTTCTGGGTTCAATGATAACTCCTAATGCGTCTGTTTTATTAAGTTGAACATCAAAGTTATCTTTCATCGCTTTTAAGTTTTCATATAGTTGATTGGAATAGCAATTTTTGATTACACCTCGCTCATCTAAATTCTTGAAAGGGCTTGCTTGTTTTAAAACTTCTACTATTGTAGTTGTTTGGTCTTTTGGCATTGTAAATAAATTATCTTCAAATGCATTCAGTAAAGATTTTGCCATAGCAATATTTTGAGTTCTTAACGAGATTAAATCAGATTGTATTTGAAGATATGTGTTTTTGATTATTTCTCGTGATACTTGTTTTTTTTGATATTTGGGTTCTATCACCATTCCAGATAAATAAAGCATTGTTATTATCTGACTTTCTAAAAATAATCTATAATTTTCAAAAACTCCAAATCCTACAAGATTATCTTTGTCGTTTAATAATAATTTCAAAATTAACTTTTCATTTTCAAATAAATGGTTATAAACGTCTTCATATTCTACAGGAAACTTTGCCTTTCCACAAATTTTAAAAGCCTCCTTTGCGATTTTATTTTTATCCATTGTTTTATTATAATTGATTATTTTCATTTTTTTATTTCCTTCCATTATAAAACTCTATTATTTTTTTATATAATTTTTCTGTTTCCTTTAGTGAACTTAAATTAACATATTCATTCTTTTGATGAGAAGTATCTGGTCCAGGACCTAATATAATAAAGTTCTTATCTATGTAAGATCCTTCTGTTAAATAACACTTTGTTTCTTTTTTAGAAGAAATTTTTTCTATGAAACTTAAATCATTTGGATTTATTTTTGGTGAAAGACTTTGTTTTATTGTTAGTTTTGAAGGATAGGTTTTTAATAAGTCTTTCATTTTTTTAGTTATTTTTTCCAGATGTTCTTCTTTGGCAATTCTAAAATCAATACTAATCTCACATTTTCCCGCTACAGAGTTTACCGATTCTCCCCCTTTTATCATGCCAATGTTCATGGTTGTATAAGGCACCTCAAAATCTTTTACCTTTTCTGTTTTAATTTTGCTTTGATAATATTCTTCCATTTTTTTTATAAACTTAATTGTTTCTTGAATGGCACTGATTCCTTTATCAGGAGTTGAGGAATGGCATTTGATTCCAAAAAATTCTATTTTGACTTCTAAGACACCTTTCGTTCCATAAACGGGGACATTATTGGTTGGTTCTCCGATGATAACGTTTTCTGGAATGATAGAGTCTTTAATTTTTTTTATCCCTTGAAAACTAATTTCTTCATCATGGGTAAAATAAAGAGCGATTTTATTTTTAGTTAGGTCTATTTTAGCAATCGTCGATAAGAGAGCGGCGATGCCTCCTTTCATGTCACAAGCACCAAGACCAATTAGTTTTTCGTCTTTTTCTTGAAGAGCAAAAGGATTGCCATCCCAAGAAGCAAAGTCCACCGTATCAGTATGTCCAATAAAGCCAATGTTTGGCGTATCGCTATTAAAGGCGATTAAACATTTTTTTATTCTTTTTGTAGTAAAATGATATTTTTTTAAATAGTTTTCTATAAAATCCATAATTTCTTTGTTTTGCTTATCTTTAATGGTATTATAACTTACCAATTTTTTTAATATTTCTTTTGTATCCATCTTATTTTCCTTTCTTTTTTTGTTTTTTTACATTGCCTACCTTTTTACGAAAAATAATTTTGGATAAAAAAAGGAACACAGTTTTTAGTAAAATCCTGTATTCCTTTTTATTAAATTTTTTATTTTCATACAGGTATAAGCCATGCAAAAATCCACTTATACCTAGTACTTGAATTACTTCAATTCTGTATAAGTGTTACCTATATGACGCCATGCATTATTATTAGTAAATTTTTTCATATAAATAACATCCTTTCATTTTATTTTATGCATCAGTCATTCAACTGATGACTACATCCTATCATATTTATAGAGAAACTGTCAAATTTCGCGTTCCTGATTTCTATTCTAAGCATTCTATTTTTTCTTTAATACACAAAAACTTTCAATATGATAAGTGTAACTAAACATATCCAAAATATAAAATTTTTCTATGTTGTATTCTTTTTTTAATTCTTCTAAGTCCCGTTTTAAAGTCATGGGGTCACAAGAAATATAGATTATTTTTTTCGCTTTACTTTTTAAAAGGAGCGTTAAAGACGATTTGTCTAACCCCTTTCTCGGAGGGTCTACCATAATAAAATCAAATGGCTCTTTTATTTTTGACAAAGCTTGAGAGGCGTCCCCTAGAACAGGATAAATATTTGTTTTTTTATTTAATTTTGCATTTTGTATATTATCTAAAACAGCATTTTTAATAAGTTCTATACTGATGACTTTTTCGGCCTTATTACTGGCTACCATTCCTAACGTCCCTACCCCTGAATATAAATCTAAAATGGTCTTTGAAGCTTCTAGCTCCTGTTCAATTAAGCCAAAAAGTTTATCGACAATGTAAGGGTTAATTTGAAAGAAAGCGTCGTAACTTATTTTAAATAAAAGTCCATGAATTCTTTCATAAAAAAAATTTTGTCCATAAAGAGTTTGATTGTTTAAAAGAACACCAACTAGTTTTATTCCTTTAAACTCTTCTTCGATAAACTTTATTTCCTCTTTCGTGTTGATCATTAGAAGAATTTCTTGATTCGTATTACAACGAATGATTATTTCACCATTTTTAATATTTAATTTGTTTAATCGTTTTATTACTTCATTTATAGATTCATTAGCAAGAAAACACGCTTTTATTTCTACAAGAGTATTGGTTTGCGATTCATAAAAACCTATTTTTTTATTTCTCACTTTCAAAGTAATTTTGTTACGATAATTTTTAGGGTGTTCATTTTTTATCACTTCTATTTTATCAAGCTTAAAAATATTTTTTACTTTTTCTTCTTTATATTCTAAGGACGCTTCGTAGTTTAAATGTTCTAAGTGACATCCTCCACAATGGTTATAAAAAGGACAAAATGGGGTTACTCTTTTTTTGGAAGGTTCAATGATTTCAATAAGCTTTCCGACATTATACTTTTTTCTCTCTTTTACTATTTGACAAACTACGAGTTCACTAGGTAAAGTATTAGGAATAAAAGTAATCTTATTTTCTATATAACCAATTCCTCTTCCTAAATGATCTAAACGTTCTATTTTTACTTCATACATGTTTCATCACTTTATTTATTATACACTAGATTTTTTTGTATACCAAATGATTTTCCCGTTCATACTAAAAATGGTGGAAAATATGCAAGAAAAAGTTTTAAAGCAATTAGAGCAAGAATTTATTAACAGTACAGATTTTATTGTAAAAAAAATCACAACTAAAAAGTTTAAAGATATTTATGTTATCTACTTAGAAAGTGTTACTGGTAGTGATAAGGTTAATGACTATATTTTAAAGAAACTTACCAGTATTAATAATTTAAAGAGTGTTCAATATAAAGATATCGAGAGTATTATTCCTGGACCCAATACAATAAAAATTGAAAATAAGGATACGATAGAGTTTTATTTAACAAATGGTTTTACGATTGTTTTAACGACAAAAGAAATTTTAGCGTTTGAAACCAAAGCGGACATTAATCGTAGTGTTAGTGTTCCTGAAATACAAAAAACAGTTTATGGACCAAAAGATGCTTTTACTGAAAATATTCAAATTAATTTAGGGTTATTAAAACGAAGAATTAAATCCAGTCATTTAAAAAGTAGTGACTTAAATATGGGAAGGAAAACTAATACAAAGGTAGAAATTTTATATTTTGATGATATTACAGATATGGATATGGTTGATAGTATTAAAAAGCAACTGGAACGAATCGATGTGGATGGAATTATTGATTCGGGAGTGGTTGCCAATATTTTAATGGAAGATGAGAAAACCCCTTTTCCAACGATTTCTTCTAGTGAACGCCCTGATGTGGTTGCCAGTGCACTTTTAGAAGGTAAAGTCTGTATTATGGTAGATACGTCTCCTTTTGTTCTTATTTTACCCGCTTTTTTTGCTGATTTTATCAACCCAGTTGCGGATAATTATAATCGTAGTGTTAATGTTAATTTTTTAAAAATTCTAAGATTTACAAGTTTTTTCTTAACGATGATGATTCCTGGTATTTATATTGCTCTTATTAATTACAATATGGAAACGATTCCTACAACTTTACTGGTTAATTTTGCAAGCCAAAATGATGGTGTCCCCATACCGACTTTTATTGAAGCGATTGTCATGATTCTGGTTTGTGAAATTTTACGTGAAAGTGATTTGCGGTTCCCAAGTAATTATGGAAGTGCCATTTCTATTCTAGGTGCTCTCGTTATGGGAGAAGCGGCGGTATCAGCGGGAATTGTTAGTCCTATTATGATTATTGTGATTGCTTTTACGTTTATTACGAGTTTAATTTTTACCGAACAAGAACTTATTAATGCCATACGTTATTTTAGATTTGTTTTCTTACTTGGAGCGGCGTTATATGGTTTATATGGTATTGTGATTGCTCTCATTTATTTCTTAATTCATATTACAAGTATCAAGAGTTTAAATAAACCTTACTTCTTCCCTATCATTCCATTTGATACGACTTATTTAAAGAAAACATTGTTAAAAGCAAAATTTAAAAATGATAAAAAAAGAAGTCAAACTTTAGTTCCTAATAATTTAGTTAGAGAAAGGATCAAGAAATCATGAGAAAATTAATTGTTTTAGGGCTGATGCTACTTTTATTTACAGGTTGTTATGATTATGTGGAAATTAATGAAATGGCGATTGTTTATGGGGTCGCTGTTGATTTAAAGGATGAGGAGTTTCATGTTACTTTTGAAATTTTAAATACCAAAAATAAGGACGATATGGGTCAAGAAGAAAAGGTTTATTATGCAAGAGGAACGGGTTTTTCTTTAAGTGAGGCTTTTACTAATACCGCTTTTGAGATTGCTAAAACGCCTTACCTTGCTCATTTAAAAACCGTCATTATTAGTGAAGAGGTTGCTAAGAATAAGTTAGAGGATTTACTCGATTTTATGCTTCGTGATAATCATATCAGAAACATTTTCTATCTGGTAATGGCAAGAGATTATAAAGCGGAGGAAATTCTTACAAGTATTAATACGAATAATCCAATTAGTAGTAATGCCATTAGTGATTTAATTGAACATAAAAATTTGAAAAACAATATGGCTTCTGCTATGAACTTTGAAAAATTTATGACTACTTTAGTTGATCCAAGACAAGATGTTTATTTATCCAGTGTCACGCTTGAGGATTCGATTATTAAATTAGGTTCTTTGGGCATTTTTGACGATTTTAAGTTTACGCATTATTTAACGGATGAGGAATCGGCTTTATTAAATTTAATTACTGGAGAAGCGGAAGAATACCATTTTAAAATAAATTGCCCAAATAGCCAGGATACGATTATTTTTTCAACTAATAAAAAGTCCAAAGCTAAAATGGAAGTGGAAGATTCAAAAGTTAGTTTAAAGTTAGAACCTGAGCTTCGATTAGTAGAAAATCATTGTGATCTTGATTTTAGAACGGTTGAAACCTATGAATTGTTAGAAGAAAAAGCCAGCGACTATTTTAAAACTGAAATGGAGAAATTAACGACGACTTTAAAAGATAAAGATAGCGATTTGTTGGGTATTAAAAGACTTTATTATCAAAAGTATAAAAAAGATATGGAATTAAAAGATTTTATGTTTGAGTATTCTGTAAAAACGATTATTAATCAAAATGGATTGATATTTGAGGTGGAAAGATGACAAAAAAAATAGAAAATTTTAGTATTCATTACTTCCTGACTCGTGCCCTCTTTTTAGGAATTGGTTTTTCTTTAATTTTAAAGTTTACAAGACAAGATAGTTTGTTTTCGTTTCTTGTTGGAACGGTACTGAGTCTTCCCTTTATTTTGATGATTAATAAGATTAATAAAGAAAAAAGAAATCAAAGTTTATCTGATTATTTAAAGGAAATGAAATTTTTAGGTGTGATTATTCGCATTCTCTTCTTAATCTTTGGTATTCTTCTTCTTAGTGAAAGTTTGGTTTTTATGCAACTCTTTGTTTCTTCTTTCGTGCTTATTAAAACCCCTTTGTTTTTTATTTCTCTGCCAATGATTTTAATTTTAATTAAGCTTTCTTTATCTAAAAAGGATGTGTTGTTTCGAGTTAGTGCTTGTTTGTTTCCTATTTCTTTATTTCTAACGCTTATTTCTCTTTTAGGATTATCTAGCTATGCCTCTTTAGATAATTTAAAACCTTTTTTTGTCAGTGATGTTCTTTCTTTTATTCAATCGGTTTTTTATTACATGAGTTTATCGATTAGTCCTTCGGTATTAATGCTTATTACTACAAACGAGAAAAACGTTAAGTCGTATTTATTAGGTAGTTTTACTCTAATTGCCAAGTTATTTTTAATTCTTGCTATTATTGGCCCCATTTTAGCTCGATTGTATCGTTTTCCTGAATACATTATATTAAAGGAAATTAAACTTTTAAATTTTATTGAAAAAATCGAAAATATAGTAGCGCTTTCTTGGGTCATTGATGTATTTGTTTATATGGCTACTAGTTCAGAGTTTATTAAAGAACTTTTACCTGAAAAAAAGAAAAAGTGGATTCATATTGCTCTTATTTTAGTTCTTTATGTTTTAGCGTTTAAATTTTTAGGCAAGTATTATACCAATGAAATTTTAATCTATTATTTTTTACCGATGGTTACTGCTGGTATTTTTCTTATTACTGTTCCGCTTTTATTTTTTAAAAGTCTAAAAAAATAATAAAAAACTCGTTTTTAAAACGGGTTTTTATTTATCGATAGTATAGGATTCTTCTTCTATATCTAAAAAAGGATTATTCATATTGCTTGCTTCTTTAAATGACGTATTGATAATGTTACTATTTGAATCAGAAGTTTTGTTTAATTTTGGCAATTCTACTTTTTTAGGAAGAGCAAATTCTGGTTTAATAGGAATCGGACGCATCGTCATTGTTTCTTCAGGTACAGTCTCTTTCTTTTCCTCTTCATTACTCTTATACACAGAACTGAATATATCTGGAGTGGGTTTGTAATTTTTTTCTTCTAATGCTGGCTCACTAAAGATATTCTCTTCTTCTTTTTCCTCAATAATGGGTGTTCTTTCTTGATAAACTTCTTCTTCACGTATTAAAGGACGTTCATAAGCGCTTGGTTCTTCTGTGTTTTCAATATTCTGTGTAAAACTGTCGCTTCTAAAAAGATCGTTTTCAATTTTTTCGAAGGCTTCTTTGTTTTCTAATCCAAGTCCACTTGTTTCATCTTTAAATTCTATTTTTTCATCCATAATTGGCGTTTCTATAATGTTTTCTTTTGTTTCGGTCCTATCAATTGAAATAGGTTCTACTGTCGTTTTTTCTTCATTTGTTCTATTTTCAATATGATCTATAAGCTTTTTACTTTCTCTAGCTTTCTCATCTTTTTTGCCAAAAAATAAAATAACTAAAAAAGAAAAAGCCAAAATGGTAATTACTATAAATAGTCCAATTCCAAAATAATTATTACTATAGAGTCTATATAGGAATTCCATTTATTCCACCACCTTTTGTATTCTATCAATAGGATATCATAAACTCTAGTTGAAATCAAGTTTTTTTACTTGAAAGAAAAAAACAAAGCTTACATAAACTTTGTCATTTGATTCATTACTTGTTTTACTTGTTTTTGACTTGGCTTTCTTCCCATACTACTCATCATTACTTCAATCATTTTTTCATTAATGGGAGGATTTTTTTGCATGTATTTTTTCATTATTGTACGAGCAATAAAAAATCCAAGTATCGCTCCAACAATAAAACCTAAAAGAATCATTAATATATCGTGAATCATGTTTGCCTCCTTTTTCTATTTTACTAAATATTTATGTTTTTAACAAGCTCGTTTGTGATGCTTTGAAGCCAAAAGTAATCGGCATTTTTAAAGTCACAAATAAAAAGATTGTCAGTGGGGGTTAAACTTTTAAAAAATGTGGGTTGATTTAAAGAACTTGTTAAGACTAAAAAATAGTTATGAAGGATTAATTTGGTTTCTTCTTTTAAATAATAATTATTATAATTATGTCTTTGTTTAAATTTAGTGTAATTCATGTTATTTTTATATTCTTGGTAGAGTTTTTCATCTAATTTAGTTGTATCTATTTTTTCGATGATTTTATAGAAGAGATTGGCTCCTATATCAATATTTTCATGGTCTAAGTTGTGAATAAAGTTTAACATCTTGAATAAATGATATGGGTTGTTTTTAGTTAAAGTGGCGTAGTCTTTTTTTATTTTAAATATATGAAAAGTTCTCATTTGTTTCACCCTATTTTATTATAAGGGAGATTTTTAAAAAAAATTGTCGAAGTAATGGACCACAAAAAAAAGTAACTATTCTTTTAAAAGTTTAATTACTTTTATTTTTAAACTTTCGTAATCGTATTCGTATTTTCTTAAGATTTCGCTGGATTTGCCACTGCTTCCAAATTCATCGATTCCAAGAATGTATTTTTCTTCTGTCAATCTACTCCATCCTATTTTACTGCTTGGTTCTAACACAATTTTTTTAATGTTTTCTGGTAAAAGTTGTTTTTTGTACTCTTTATCATTTTCAAAGTAGAGTTCTTGACTTGGCATGGAGACAATGCGAACGTCTAGGTTTTCTTTTTTTAAGTCTTCACTTAATAAAAGGGCGGTATTGACTTCAAATCCTGTAGCAACAATAATCCCATCTAATCTAACTTCTTCTTTTTTGATGATGTACCCTCCCCGTCCAACTAGTTTGGCGTTTGAATTTGGAACTTTAGGTGTTGCTTTATTGCTAAGCACTAAACTGATTGTTTTTTTGTTTCTGGCAATGTATTCCCAACAACCAAAGATTTCACTAATATCACAAGGTCGAAAGGTAATCATATTAGGTAAGCTTCTTAAGGTTACTAATTGTTCTACGGGTTCAAAAAGTGTTCCTTCTTCTGGATTATTATATAAAGCATCACTGGTAAAAATATAGGTAATGGGTAAATTCATTAAGGCACTAATACGCATTGAAGGTTTTAAATAATCACTTAAACTTAGATAAGTATTTCCATAAACTTTAAGTCCCATGCTCGCCATACCGTTTAAGATTCCTGACATGGCCAGTTCACGATTTCCGAAATTTATGTTTCTTCCTAAAGGATTTTTATAAGACATTATGCTTGTTTTGTCTATATAAGCTTTGGTTGTTGAAGAAGTGTCTGCTCCTCCTCCTAAAAAGAGTTCAGACTTTTCCGCTAAAATATTGATGATTTTATGATTGGTTAGGCGCATATCTTCGTTATAGGTATTGTTGACACGGTAATTTAGACTGTCAAAAGGTAGGATGACATTTTTTTCTACTACCATTCTTAGTAAATTAATGAAACGATCGTTGCCAGAATTTTTTATTTGATTAAAGTACTCAATAAATTCTGTGTACTTTTTTAGGACACGGTTTTTAATTAATTTTTCGATATGAATAATGGTATCTTTTCTCGTTTCAAAAGGAGCTATGGTAATGTTTAAATTTCGCTTTAAGGCAAAAATATCGTCGTCATCTAAAGGCGTATTAAATACGACACTTTTGTTTTCGTTTCGACTTCCTAAACCTAAAATGGTGTTAAAAATAATAACAGAAGGCTTTTTACTTTTTTTGGCATTTGTTATTGCTTTATCAATGGCTTTGAAGTTTGCTCCATCTTTAATATTCTGTGTATAAAAGTCAAGGGCTTCAAAACGGACTTCTAAATCATCATTAAATGTATTTTCTACAGAACCATCGTTTGTTACTTTACTATGGTCTACTAAAAGGATGAACTTATCTAACTTTTCTTTAGCGGCGAAGGATAAAGCTTCATAGGCTATTCCTTCCATTAAATCGGTGTCATTACATAAAACATAGGTATTAAAATTAATTAAGGCTTGATTTTCATCTTCACTTTTTAAAATGTTTTCTAAATATCTTTCGGCTAGAGCTATTCCAACCGCACTTGCTATACCATTCCCACTGGGACCAGTTGTTATATCAATACCTTTAGTTAATTCAACTTCAGGATGCCCTGGACAAATGGAATTAAAAGTGCGATACGTTTTTAAATCTTCTTTAGTTATTGGGTAACCACATAGGTGAAGGGTAGCGTACAAAAGACTTGAGGCATGAGAGGAAGATAATACAAATCGATCGCGATTAATCCAATCTGGATTTTCAGGATTGATGTTTAAATGATGAGCATAGAGGTTATAAATTATAGGTGCCGCGGATAAAACCATTCCTGGACTTCCACTTCCCGCTTTACTAATCATATCTAGTGCTAAAGCTTTTATTTCATTTATAGCATTGGTATCGTTTATATTCATTTCATCAAAACCTTTCATTCTTATTTTAGATTATAACAAAAAAAAAGAGGCTTGAAAACCTATTATCCTTATTTTTCTAGAATCAACTCTAGCCTTTTTCCTTTTTTAGTTTTTAAATCCATTTGGCAAGTTTTCGATTTGCAATAGGCTCTTTTTCTGTTAAAGCATCAAATAAATTGATGTTTAAATTATTACAAATCGAGACGAGGGCAAAAAAGATATCTATTATTTTGGTTTCGGAATTCATGGAATCGTTTTCTTTTATTGAAATTCTCACTTCTTTACCCAGTTCGATCACACTTCTAAATAGTTTAAACATTTCTTTTGATAAGTCTTGATTTTTAGTCTGTTCTAACACGTATTTTTGAATTCGTTCTAAACTATCTTCTCTTTTTATGTTTTTTAAAATACTATTATTCATATAAGCCTCCCATTGTATAATTATTATTTTGATTTAGTTCTAATTCATTTAAATATTTAAATCTAGCATTTAACGAGAGCACGCCAATTATTATTACTGAGTAAAGTAAAATGACTCCTAAATATTTTTCCATTATTTTTTTCATATCCATTCCCTCTTTCTGAATCTACTCTATCATAAAACATTTGTTCGTGTCAACATTTTTCAAACATTTGTTTGACATTTTTTTTGGATAATGTTAAGATGATTATGGAGGTAAAGTTCTTATGAAAGAATTAACAACTAAACAAAATGAAGTCTTGATTTTTATAAAAAAATATCAGGCTACTCATGGTTTTCCCCCTTCTATTAGAGAAATTGGTAAGGGACTGGGTTTGTCTAGTCCAGCTACGGTCCATACTCATTTAAAAAAGCTTCAAGAAGCTGGAGTGATTAAAACGAGTAAAAATAAATTTCGAACGATTGAAATTTCTGGTGTAAATGAATATATCGAAAATAATGAAGAAGTGGTTAAAGTTCCTTTGCTTGGTAAAATAACTGCTGGTAGTCCTATTGAAGCCATTGAAGTTCCTAATGAATGGTTTAGTTTACCTGCTTCTTTGATTCCTAAAAATGAAACGATTTTTACTTTACGTGTTAGTGGCGAATCCATGATAAATAAAGGCATTTTTGATCAAGATTACGTAATTGTACAAAAACAAAGTGTAGCACGTAATGGAGAGGTGGTTGTTGCTATGACACCTGAGAATGAAGTCACTTTAAAAACTTTTTATAAAGAGAAAGATCATATTCGTTTGCAACCTGAAAATGATAGTATGGCTCCTATTCTTTTACCGAATTGTGTTATTTTAGGTAAAGCCATTGGTTTATATAGACAAATATAAAAAAAATACCATGTTTTGGTATTTTTTTATTTTAGATTTGAAATTAGTTCATCTTTTTTCATAGTAGAATAGCCTTTAACACCTTGTTCTTTAGCTACTGCTTTTAACTCTGTTAAAGTCATTTTACTATAGTCTTTCTTTTCTTCCGTTTTAACTTCTTCTTTTTTTTCTTCTGTTTTTTCAACTTTTTTTACTTCACTTTTAGTCGCTTCTTTTACAGTTGTTTTTTTACCACTTTTTAAAGCATCTTTAGCAATGTCTACTAAATTTGTAAAGCTTTTTGGATCATCAATTGCTAACTCACTTAACATTTTTCTATTAACGGTTACTCCAGCTAAATTTAGTCCATTAATAAATTTAGAATAACTAATATCGTTTTCACGACACCCAGCGTTGATTCTTGTTATCCATAATTTTCTGAAATTTCTTTTATTTTGTCTTCTATCTCGGTATGCATAAACGCCACTATGAAAAACTTGTTCTTGAGCGGTTTTATATAATCTATGTTTACTTCCAAAATAACCTTTTGCACTTTTTAAAACTTTTCTTCTTCTGTTTTTAGAAACAGTTCCACCTTTAACTCTTGTCATCTTTTACACCTCCACTATTAGATTACTGACTTAATTCTGTCAGTATCTCCTTTACTTAATGTTCCCATCTTACGTCTTTGTCTAACTGCTTTTGAGCTATCTTTATTTGTTTTATGGTTTCCACCTGATTTTTTATAAGATAGTGAGCCATTTGCTCTTTTTTTAAATACTTTACTACTTGCTTTATGTGTTTTTTGTTTTGGTCCTTTTGCCATACACTACTCCTTCTTTCTACTTATCTTTTTTTGGTGCTAAAATGATGTACATATTTTTACCTTCTAATTTTGGTTCTGATTCAACATCAGCGTAATCACTTAAGCTATCGGCAAATCTTTTTAAGACATCACGGCCAAGTTCAGTATGAGCCATTTGTCTTCCTTTAAAACGAATTAATCCTTTAATTTTATGACCTTTTTCTAAATATTCTTTAGCGTTTTTTTGACGTGTTTCAAAATCATGAATGTCTATGGTTACAGATAAACGGTATTCTTTTAATTCTTTGTTGGTTTCTCTTTGTTTTTTTTGAGCTTCTTTTTGTTTTTTCTGTCTTTCATATTTGTATTTATTATAGTCCATAACTTTGGCCACAGCTGGATTTGCTCCAGCGTTCATTAAAACTAAATCAAGCCCCGCATAATTTGCTAGTGTTAATGCGTCATTTAATTTTTTTAATCCCATTTGTTCGCCATTTGGGCCTATTACCATTAATTCAGCCACTTTTATTTGATCATTAATCGGTAATTCGTTTTTATTATTTGCTATATAAATGCACCTCCATACACATTATAAAAGGCAGATACCCTTTTGTATCCACCTTTTTTCTATATTTGCACAAATCACACTTTAAACTTTGGCATTTTACCTATTTACACTTCCCGTAAATCAGGTGGATTATGGATACAATCTCTTTCCTTTTTCTAACAATTAAGATTATATAGTAAATTATATGTAAATGTCAAGAAAAAATTATCTTTTATCCTTGAATAGTAAAGATTTAATATTGGAGTACTCTTATCCAATTAAAAATCGAGGACGAATACCAATCGAGTTGAATGCGTTCCAACTATCAGCAGAACCACCATAACCATAGACACCAGCAAATCCAGTCACACCAGAAACATCCTTTAACCAATAATGAAATCTTGTCTTTCCATCACTATTGATAAATTCAGGTTTTAAGTGAAAAATAGCGTATTGACGATTATCTATTCCCGTATCAAAACCACTACTACTCCATACAGGTGCGCCCAAGACATTTGCCTCACTCATTAAATCAATCTTTCTTGTAAACCAATTCCATTCATCTGAAGCTCCAAGCCATTCCCCTCCAGACTGATTTATAGCTTCTGTTTACCTTATCGACTTTTCTATAGTCAAATAAAGTACTTACCTTAATTTGTAATTCAATTATATCACTTATCATTTTTTAACAATAAAAAAAAATAAGCTCTCACACTTATTTATACTCTTGTTACTTTTTTATTTAAACGTAAACTATCTGCAATCGTTGCGATAAATTCAGAATTAGTAGGTTTACTTCTGTCATAATCAACACTATGACCAAAAATTTCTTCCATCACTTCATAATCGCCTCTTGCCCAACTTACTTCAATAGCATGTCTGATTGCTCTTTCCACTCTACTGGCAGTTGTATCAAAACGACTCGCAATTTCTGGATAAATACATTTTGTGATTCCACCTATAATATCTGGATTTTGATACATCATGTAAATGCTTTCTCTTACATATTGATACCCTCTAATATGAGATGGAATACCTAATGAATGTAATAGTTTACTAATGGTTAATTCTATTTTGTTATCTCTTTCTTCAATTAAATTATCTTCTGCCTCTGATGGATCAACAATTGATAAAATTCTTTTTTCTAAATTTTCAAGATTAACAGGTTTAATCATAAAGTAATCGACATCAAATTGATTTACCATTTTAATCGTTGCTTCTTTTTTGTAGCTTGTTAAAATAATTATTTTCTTTTTGATGTTGTTTTTCTCCATTTCTTCTAAAATGTTAATCCCATCAATTTCTGGCATGATGATGTCCATAATAATCAAATCAAATGTCTCGTGATTATTTAAAACATATTCTAAGCCTTCCTTACCATCATTTATTGTTTTTATTATATTTATAACTGCGTGACTACTAAAATACTCCTTTATCTTACTACAGTTTGATGTACTATCATCAATCATAAGAACATTAATATTTTTTTTCATTATTTTCTCCTTCTTTTAAATTAATTATTTTTACTGCACGCAAATTAATTATAAAAAAATATAAAAGAAAATACTAGAGAATCTTTTGTATCGTTATGTCAATTTCCGTAAAATTGTGTCGATTTTTAAATGGTTTCAATGATTTTTTCAATATTCTTTGGATTATTAGCACTATTTCCTAATAAAAAACCATCAATCTTGTCAATTTTTGCTAAATCTAAAAAGTTTATTGGATTCACACTTCCTCCGTAAACGATTTGAATTTGAATAGAATACGTTTCAAGAATAAATTGTTTTATCTGATACACAATATTTTCTATTTTTATTGGATTTACTTTATTAAGATTATTAATGGCATAACTGGGTTCATAGGCCAAAATAATGTTTAATTGTTCTTTTTTTTCTAATTGATTAAAAATTTCTTTTAAATCATTTTTTAATAGAGGAATAGCGTCTTGATTTTCTGACTTTTCTCCAAAACACAACACTACTTTTATCTTTTCTAAGGTTGCGTTCTGAATCTTTTTTATTATATTCTTATGTTTTTCATGAGTTTCTGTATGATTAATTAAAGTATAAGAGACTTTTAAACTTTTTAATTGAGAGGCCAAAACTTCTCCAGTATGGCTTCCTTCTTTGTATTTGGATATATTTTGGCTTCCTAATAAAAATTTAGCATCATAAAAAAGAGATAGATAAACAAACGAGGGAAAAAGAATAAATTCGCAATTTGAAAAATTTAAATCTTTTAATTGTTTTTTGTATTCCAACATTTCTTTTAAATTTTTATTGGATTTTAAGTTACACATCAAGTATTTCAACGTTACTTTCCTCCGTAATACAATCGATTCCTACTAAATGCCCCTCTATTAAATATTCTAAAGTGGCTCCTCCACCACATGAGAGATAAGTTAAGTCATTAGAAAAACCAAAATGGTTGACCGCACTTACTGAGTCTCCTCCTCCTACAACCACTACAGCACTACTGTCTTTTAATATCGTTAAAAGTTCTTTTGTTCCATTTGAAAATCTAGAATCTTCGTATAATCCCATGGTTCCGTTTAAAAAGATGGTGTTGCTTTCTTTTATGGCTAAACGATATTTGGCAAGGGTGTGAACGCCAATATCTAAAATGATTTCATTATCATCTATTTCATTTATTTTTCTATATCTTGTATAGTTTTTATCATACGATGAGCCAACAATGGCATCTAAAGGTAACATTAATTTTTCTCGATGATTTAATAATATTTGTTTTAATTTTTCGATAATTTTTTTATCTGTTGTTGCAAGTGATGCGCCAATGTTAAAGTTTAAGGCTTTTAAAAAACTATTAGCTAATCCTCCAGCTAATAATAAATGGTCACATTTTGGAAGAAGGGTTTCAATAAGAGAAAGCTTATCTTCAACTTTAGCTCCTCCCATAATAAGAGTAAAAGGGTGCTCTGGATTTTTTAAGAATTTATCTATAGCGGCGAGTTCTTTTTCTACAGAAAAACCAATACCACTAGAAATGTATTTTGTAATTCCAACGGTTGAGGCATGGGCACGATGAGATGAAGAAAAAGCATCGTTTATAAAAATATCTCCTAAAGAGGCAAGAAATGAAGAGACTTGAGTATTACAAGAGCTTTCTAATTTATTTGGAACATCTAAAAAACGTGTATTTTCAAGTAATAAAATTTCTCCTTCCTTTAATAGTTTTACTCTTTCTTGGACTGAAGGGCTCATAATTTCATGACTAAAATAAACTTCATGGTTTAAAAGCTCTTTTAATCTTTTAGCTACGGGTTCTAAAGAATTTCTGTACTTATCTTCTTCTGTTTTTACTTTTCCTAAATGGCTTAATAAAATAATTTTACAATTGTTTTTTATTAGAAAACGAATGGTTTCTAGGCTAGCTATAATTTTAGTGTCGTCTAGGATGAAGCCGCTTCTTATTGGAACATTATAATCGACTCTTACAATGACTCTTTTTCCTTTTACATCCATTTTTTCAATTCTCTGTTTCATTTTTTTCATCCCTTTCCTTCTAAATTTTAGATTATCGAAATGTTTTTTGAAAGTCAATTATATCAGAATTTTTGTCATAATTTTCACTCATTTTTTTCATCACTTCGAAGAAAACATTGAGCTCCATTTCTAATAAAGAGGCAATTTCTTCGGCTTGTTTTTGCATAGTTTTAGCTTTATTTGCTATAGTTCTTTTGATATTTTTCTATATCCATTTTTGTTCACCTAAAGTTATTATACACTATAATGGTTTTAATTAAAAAAAATGTTTATTTATCAAACATTTTCTTGGCGGTTCTTAGCATCTGATTCGTATACCCTAATTCATTATCGTACCAACAAGCTACTTTTACAAGCGCTTTTCCATTGACTTCTAATACATTTGTAATGGAAGCGTCGACTAGAGAACCACATTTTTTACCTATGACATCACTAGAAACAATAGGGTCAAACGTTACTTTTAAAGTTTCATTTTGATGATTTAATAAGGCTTCATTGATTTGTTCTTTGGTCACATTTTGTTTTAATTCGATACTTAAATCACAAAGAGAGCCATCGCTTACAGGGACACGATAAGCTAGACCATCGACTTTTCCAGCAAGCTCTGGGATGACTAATCCTATTGCTTTGGTGACACCACTACTGGTTGGAATAATATTCATGGCACAAGCTCTTCCTCTTCTCTCTTTTATACCTTTTTTATGAGGAATGTCAAGCGTTGCTTGGTCGTTGGTGTAGGCGTGAATGGTTGACATTAGGCATTTTTCTATTCCAAAGGTGTCATTTAAGACTTTTAAGACTGGCGCTAGGCAATTGGTTGTACAAGATGCCCCAGAAATAATTTGATCAGTTGATTCTAAAAGCGTGTCATTTACATTATAGACAATGGTTTTTATGTTATCTTTGGCTGGAGCTGAAATTAAAACTTTTTTTGCTCCCGCTTTTATGTGTTTATTTGCTCCTTCAAAATTGGTAAATAGACCTGTGCATTCTAAAACTAAATCAATGTCTAAATCTTTCCATGGTAAATTTTCTGGCTCTTTTTCTTTATAAACTTTGATTCTTTTTCGATCATTAATAATTAGTTCGTCGTTATCACTTTTTATCATTTCTTCATGAAAAGAACGATGGTTGGTGTCGTATTTTAAAAGATAAGCCAATTCTTCTGGATCAGTTAAATCGTTAATAGCAACGATATCAAAATCGGTGCTTACAATCATTTCTCTAAAGGCCATTCTTCCTATTCTTCCAAAACCATTAATAGCCACTTTTATCATTATTTATTCTCCTTTTCCTATAAATTCTCTTAATATCGAATCTTTACTTATGTATTCACTTGGTATCGGATAAAATCCTTGTAAGGATTTTATTAATCTTCTAGCTTCTTCATAAAATGGTGAATCTAATCCTACAGAATAGAGTAAAGGTTCTACAAACACTTTCATAACGCCTATTTCAAAACTGTAGGCGGTATTAATTACAATATCTGCTTGATGAATGTAAGGGAAAATGTATTTTTCTTCTCCTTCACGCACACTTTGCCATAAATTAATGGTTTCCGAAACATTGGTACCACGTGTTCGATTGTCTCTCACTATTCTTCTAAGTAATCTTAAATCAACGGTTGAGACGTAATTGTGTCGATCAATTCCTAATGGAATAAAAGGACTTAAGTATATTTTATATTTGTATCTATTATCTACTTCACTAGTTAATTCATCATTTAGACAATGTAATCCTTCTATTAATAGTATACTATTTGAGGTCATTCTTACAGGATTTGAACCTCTGTTTTTTTTCTTAATAATAAAATCATAGACGGGTAAATACACTTCTTTTCCATTTAATAAATCCATTAAATCTTGATTAAACATTTTGGTATCAATGGCTTCTAAGGATTCAAAATCGTATTCTCCGTTTTCTTTAATTGGCGTTTGTTCACGATCCTTATAATAATCATCAACAGATATTGGAATCGTGTCATACCCTAAGGTTTTTAAATAACTAGACAATCTTTTATTAGTTGTTGTTTTTCCAGTTGATGAAGGTCCAGATATTAACACGATTTTTACGTCGCGTTTTTCATGTATGATGTTTGCCACTTTTGAAATATGATTATTAAAAACTAATTCATTGGCTTCTATTAACCCTTTAATTTTACTTGAACTTATTTGTTCATTTAAATCAGGAAGATAAGGAACTTTCATAGTTTCTAACCATGACTTTCCTTCTTCAAATGTATCAATGATGTTATTGTAATGAACGTATTCAGGAACAGAACCATCTGTTCGACTACTTGGATAAACTAAAACAATTTTATTTTTTCCTAAATAGACTAATTCATATTTATTAATTTTTTTTGTACTATAAGGAAGTTCAGTATAATAATAATTATAATAATCTTTTAATTTATAAAAACTGATAATTTCATTATTTGTATTATGGACATTTTGGGCTTTTTCATGTTGATTATGACTTTCGAAGTAGGTTATAGCGTCTTTTCTTACTACATTATATTTTGTTATTTTTTCATCATTATTGATTATTGAATTCATATTCTCTTTTATAATGTTTAAATCGTCTTTAATAATACTTTTATTGCCTTTTATTTCAGCCATAATTCCTTTTGGAACACTATGTAAAAAGTTCACTTCAACGCTTGGAAAACTCAACTTTACAGCCACTTCAAAAATAAATTTTAACGCTGCTTGATACATACGATAGCCATATGGATCTAGGACATCTATAAAAGAAAGACGACAGTCTTTTGTTAACTTAGTATTCATGGCTACCATTTCATTATTTATTTTGGCTCCAATGATATCGTGTTCCATTTTATTTTGATAATACTCAGCTACTTGATAAACCGTTGTTCCATTTTTAAATTCTTTTACAGATTCATCATCTAATGTTATTTTTATATCCATCATAACTATCCCTCTTATTCTAGTTCATTTTATCATATAGTTTTTTATTTTGGTAGTTCTTTTAAAATAAATAATAAGGATTTATTGGTTTTTTTGGCAAAATTTGACGAAAAAAAGATTGCTATATAGAATCTTTACTTCTTTAACCAATTAAAAATCGAGGTCGAACACCAAAAAGGATAGATGCATTCCAACCATAACCAGCAGACTCACCAACACTTCCAACAAGAGCAAAATAAGCTGAACCACAGATGCTTTTTAGCCAATAATTAAATTTTGAACTTTCATAACTATTTATAAATTCTGGTTTAAGTTGAAATATGGCATATTGACGATTATCGATTCCCGTATCATAACCGGATGATGACCACACTATGGTTCCATAAACATTTGTTTCACTCATTAAATCAATCTTTCTTGTATACCATGCCCAATTATCTGATGCTCCTGTAAATCTTCCTCCACTTTGATTGATGACTTCGGTGTTTACATGGTTTGTTAGTAAATTTCTGTATTCTATTATATGATTTCCAAAAACCTTGCCTATCACGCCTTCTTCACTTACTAAATTAGGTAAGGTTTCGGTCGCCATTTTACTGTTGATATACCCTCCTTCTGTGGTGTCTGTTTCATTCATACCTAGATTCATTAGAGGTTTTGCTGGTATCACTGTAACATGATGTTTAGTGAGTGGGATTTCTCCACTGTATAGATAATTATCGATGTCCGCTATGAGCCAGGTGATGTCATTTGCGACTATATAATCTCCTACATAAATATCATCAAATGTTCCTTTACTTATCATTTCATATAAGCTTCCATCACTATAATACTCTGTGATGTCTTTTCCTCGATACGTGTTTCTTCTTAAGGCCTTTCCAGCTTCTAAATACTTAT
>CAJTUR010000012.1:24276-42559 GCA_910579535.1 uncultured Bacilli bacterium | reverse complement strand
GTATCACTCTATTTAAAACCTATGCTTTTTTTGAAGAAAAGCAAGAATTTAATGTTTTAAAAGGAAGAGTACCAACCTTTATAGAAAATGATGTAACTTTAGCTTTAAGATTAAATGGAAACTTAATAGACAAAGTTCCAAATAAAGGGAATTATAAAGTAGAAGTGAATTGTGATCATGCAACAGGCATTTGGAATTATTTTAAGTGGAAATTAGAAATTGAAGAGTTAAGCGGAGGAAAAGTAAAATGTAGTATAAATTTTATAGATGATGCCACCATTACTAATCTTAGCTATAAAGCAAAGTTAGGTGAGTATGTAATAATGACTCCATCCGCCACCACCTTTACTATACCTAGTAGTTTAACAGGCTATGAAAATGATCAAACGATTAACCCTAGCGAATTGAATTTATGGAGAATAATTAAAATTTATGAAGATGGGAGCATAGATTTAGTTTCACAAAATGTCTCAAGTACTACAGTTCGTTTTAGAGGGAAAAATGGCTATAAAAATTACATAGGAGCCTTAAATTTTATAGCCACCGCTTATGAAAATTCTAACTATACTTCTAATGCAAGATATATAGGCTATAATGGTCAAACCTCTTTTATTACAAATAGTTCTCAAATGGATTCAGTTTCTGCTCCTTGGCACTGTTCGACTCTTCAAGAATGTCATCCAGAAAATGATGAAACTCTTGGAGGTGGGGATAATTTAACTGGAAAGGATATAGAATTAATAAAAAATGCAATAGGGGATTTGAGAGCATACAAAATAAATGAGCCCTCAGTAGGGAGTAATTATTGGTTAGCAAATCGTAATTATTTTTATTCTTCCGAACTATATGCTTATTATGTATCAGCAATTGCTGGAAATGGCATAGTAAATAATCATGGTAGTCGTTTATACTATAAAAATGAGAGTGGAGGTTACAACACTGGTGACTATTATGGATTACGACCAATTGTTACTTTAAAGCCTGGATTAAGCATTTTAAATGGAAATGGTACAGAAGCAACTCCTTGGAAAATAAATTAGATAGAGATAGATAATCTCTTCTTTTTTTGATAAAATAGTTTTGATGAATGGAGAATTCAAATGAAAAATAACGCCTTAAAAATGCTGAAATGGTTAGGCATAATCCTCCTTTTTTTCATTCTAACTATATTAAGTTTAAATATTTATATTGTTGGAAGTAATAAAAGTCGTATTTACAACTTAGAAAATGTTTCATTAGAAAACATCGACGCTATTTTAGTGTTAGGAGCGGGGATACGGGGAAAAAATCCAAGTCCAATGTTAGAAGACCGCTTGAAAGCCGCCATTTCTCTTTATGAAAAAAATAACAACATAAAAATGATTATGAGTGGGGATCATAAAAGAGACGATTATAACGAAGTGCAAGTTATGAAAAATTATGCCATAAAAAATGGGGTACCCTCCGAGCATGTTTTTATGGACCACGCTGGTTTTTCTTCCTACGAGAGTCTTTATCGTGCAAAAGAAATTTTTGGAGTAAAAAAAATCGTGATAGTCACTCAAAAATACCATCTTTATAGAGCATTATATATTGCTAAAAAATTAGGATTAGAGGCGTATGGTGTTGCCTCAAACCCAAGAAACTATGCTGGTCAAACCAAAAGAGAAATAAGAGAAAGTTTAGCAAGAATCAAAGATTTCTTTAAATGTATACTAAAACCAGAACCCACTTATTTAGGAAAAGCCATATCCCTAAGTGCTAGTGGAGATTTAACAAACGACTAGAAAGGAACTAAAAATGCCAACTATTTTATTAATTGAAGATAATGAAATCATTACAAAAGGACTAGATTATTTATTCACACAAGAAAATTATTTATTATTAAGTGCTAAGACATTAGAAAAAGCAAAAGAATACATAGAAACTAAAAATTATGATTTAATTTTACTAGACGTTACCTTACCAGATGGAGATGGCTTTGAATTCTTTTCCTCAATGAAAAATGAAATTTCAGTTCCCTTAATCTTTTTGACCGCGAAAGACCTAAGTGACGACATCATTAACGGTTTAGAGCTTGGAGCTTGCGATTACATCACCAAACCTTTTCATAATCGAGAACTACTATTGAGAATCAATAACGCTTTAAAATACAAAAAAGAAAACAAGGAATTAAAAATTGAAGACATCACCATTGATCCTTTAAAAATGGAAGTCAAAAAACAAGAACAAATCATCAATTTAACCACCTTAGAATACCAATTATTTTTATATCTAGTAGAAAATAAAAATCGTATTGTTACTCGAGAAATGCTTTATGAAAAAATTTATGAACTTTCTGGAAACGACGTGAGTGACAATACCTTAACCGTTTACATAAAACGTATAAGAGAAAAATTAAGGAGTGAGAACATTATAAAAACCATTAAAGGAATAGGGTACCGTGTGTCATCATGAAAAAGAAACTTTTACTTAAAATAGGAGGACTATTTCTTCTTTTTAGCTTAATTGGTTTCTTTTTCGCTCAGTTGAATTATCAAAACTATCAAAAAAAAATCAATAATTTTATTTATGGACTCATAAAAAATTTAAATGAGAAATACCCTGAATTATCCGAAAAAGAAATCATTCAATTATTAAACAATCAAGAAAGCGGAAACTATTTGGAAAATTATCGTAAATATGGAATAAAAGAACAAGATCCTATTTTACTCTCTATTGAAAAAAGCTACAAAAATTCTCTTTTTTTAATCCTTTTTTATTGTGTTTTAATAAGTGGAACGTTTGGTCTTTTTATTCTTTATTATTATCATAAAACGTCGAAAAAAATAAAAGAAATCACCAATTACATGCAAGAAATCAATGAAAAAAATTATTCCTTAAAATTAGAAAGCAATACAGAAGGGGAAGTCTCCATTTTACAAAATGAAATATATAAAATGACCATTATGTTGCGTTCTGAAAGTGATAATCTAAAAAAAGAAAAACTAAGTCTAAAAGAGTCCATTTCTGATATTTCGCATCAATTAAAAACACCTCTTACTAGTATTTCTATTATGTTAGACAATATATTAGACAACCCCAATATGGAAGAAGAAATCAAACTGGATTTTATAAAAAATGTCCATCATCAAATCGAATCCATCAACACTTTAATTATTGCTTTATTAAAATTATCTCGTATTGAAGCGGGAGTAGTTGAATTTAAAAAAGAAAAAATTTCCGCCACCGAAATCATAGAAAAAGCCCTTGAAAATGTCGAAATTATCAAAGAAATGAAAAATATAGTGATTGAAACGCATTTTAAAGAGAATGTCTTTTTTATAGGGGATAAAACGTGGGAAATTGAAGCTTTAACCAATTTAATCAAAAACGCTATTGAACACTCTGATCATAGAGGTAAAATTGAAATAAAAACCAGTAAAAATCCTATTTATACTCAAATTGAAATTAAAGACTATGGAGTAGGCATGAGTGAAAAAGATTTAAAAAATATTTTTAAACGTTTTTACAAAGGAGAGCATGGAAATAACGATAGCATAGGAATAGGACTAAACTTAGTTAAAAATATTGTCGAAAAAGATAATGGTTTAATTGAAGTAAAATCAAAAATAGGAAAAGGCACTACTTTTATTATTAAATATTTAAAATAAATCAATGTCTAAAATCTGATTAAAATGAACAGTCACATGATTTTTTAAAAGAATAGTACGATGACTCGAATTTAATTTAATAACCCTAGAGGTTATTTTTTTTATAAAACCACCACTATAAATCGTTAATGTCATGTCAATTTGTTCGTAGAAAGCTTCAACCAAGCGTTTTTCTAATTCTTCCAGCTGTTCTTTAGAAAGAATAGGTTTCGCAATTCGTTCTTTTTCTTTTAAAATCTTTTTTAAGACTTCATCTTGGGGTAAAGACTTAAAAGGCATCCATTTTATCATACCACGATCATTATTCATGATGGCCTCCCACCATAGTATTACGCTTTTTAATCGTCGAATCAGAAAGCAAACTACTGGCTTTTAAAACACTATTTTTACCAAATCGATTTTGAATTTGGTCAAGCGTTTCGGCATACTGTTTTCTTTTACATGTTTCTTTGTAATCTTCAAACAAATTGAGTTGTGTCCCCTTATGTTTCGTAAGCCCACCACAAGAAAGACTAATTTTTCGAATAGGAAGATTTGTATAATAACGGTCAAATAAATTAAGAAAGTTTTTTAAAATAATCGTTTCATCATCCGTTGGAACTTCTAATTTTAATTGATGATAAAAGCCATCATGAAGTTCTTTAGAATAAGTAAGACCGAGTCCAACGAGGCCTGTATCGTAATGATTTTCACGTAGTCTTTTTACAACGCCTTCTGTCATTTCTCTAATAAGCAAACGAGCATTAAGAAAATAATCTTTAAATAAAACTTGACTATGACTAAATGATTTTTCTTTTTTGATGCGCTTAAAATCTTGAATACAAGACGTATCAATCCCATTAGCATGATTCCAAAGCTCAAGTCCCATGATTCCGAATTTTTCTTTTAATTTCACTTGTGAAAAATGAGCTAAATCCCCAATCGTATAAATCGAAAGGGATTGAAGTTTTTTTTCTAAATGCATTCCAATGCCCCACATTTTAGAAAGAGGAGTAAGAGGCCATAACTTTGTTTTAACATCATCCAAAGTCCATTTAGCAATAGAACTTTCCTTATTTTTAGCTTCAATATCCATTGAAAGTTTAGCTAAAAGCATAGAAGGACCAATACCACAAGTCGCTTGCAAGCCTGTTTTTTCTCTTAAAGTTTCTAAAATCCACTGTCCTAATTCCATATCTGTTTTATGATAGAGTTTTAAATAGTGGGTCACATCTAAAAAACATTCATCAATCGAATAGATATGCAAGTCCTCGATTGAAACAAAATCCAAATAAATTGAAACCACTTCACTTGATTTTTTTAAATAAAGATTCATTCTTGGATTCACAATAACATAAGGAATGTTTTTAGGAATAGCATAAAGACGAGTCCTTCCTTTAATACCTTGCTTTTTTAAAAAAGGGGTCACAGCTAAAGTTATCGCTCCCATTCCTTGACTTTTATTGGCTACTACTAAGGGGGTCGTAAATGGATTTAAACCTCTTTCTATACATTCACAACTAGCAAAAAAACTTTTTAAATCAATACACAAAAAATGTTTTTCTTCTTTCATAAAAATCACCTTTATAAATACAAATGTTCGCTAACAAAATTATAACAAAATGAAAAAAGAAAACAAGTGGAAAAGATTACCATAATAAATAAAAAAGTGTATAATCAATATATAAGCTAAAAACAGAAATATTAAAATAGCAATAGTTAATAAAAAAGTAATGAAAGAAGGAGATAAAATGGAAATTATAGTACAAGGAAAAGGAGTAGAATACTTTACTCCTAATGAAGTAATTGTTTCGATTCACTTTACAACAAAAGGATACTTTTACGAAGAAGTATTAAAAGAAGGAACTAAAAATGTGATGATTTTTGTAGAAGAGATTCTACTTAAAAATAATTTTAGAAAAGAAGACATGAAAACTAGAAATTTTGTTATAAGAGAAGAGACGAAATACAATAATAGAACAGGTAAATATGATCCAGATGGCTATTCTTTTAATCAAATGGCTTCATTAAAATTTGATTATAATAAAGAATTAATGGCTAAGATAATGGTTTCAATTTCTAAATTAGAGAATGCTCCAAAGTGTCAAGTCAATTTTGGAGTAAAAGATGAAAAAGAATGTAGAAAAAGTATTTTAGCGAGTGCTTACAAAGATGCTGAAAATCAAGCTAAAGCCATTGCTGATGCTTCTGGGAAAAGATTAAAATATTGTGAAAAAGTGGACTTTAAACCTTTTACAACAAATTATGTCTCACAAGCAAGTATTGGCTCAGAGATGATGTACGCCGAAAAAGCTTGTTATGGAGCCAACCAAGCAATAATAAATACCTTTACTCCAGAAGATATTGAACTATCCGAAAAATTATATTGTTTATGGATAGCTGAATAAACTTGAAACGAGTCTTGATAGTCATTTATTTGACATATCTAAAAAATAAATAAAAAAACGACAAAAAAAGGCTTGATTTTTTTTCTAAAAGTGATATAGTTAAATTACTTAATAGAGATGATTTAAAAGTCTTCCTATTTTATAAAGAACACAATGTTTAATTAAAAAGGGGACAAAATATATTTTATCGCTATAAGTTATTATGACTAGAATTAAATAGAACAATCGTTGAATTGTTTATTTAAAATAGCATAAAACTATAGAAGAATAAAATATATAAAAATCGATATTTTCAAGCTATTAAGGAATATGCGTATATAGTGGAAACTTGAAAGAAAATTATTGTTTTATCTGTCAATAAAATAGTAGTTTTGATGAACCACAGGAAAGTAAATTGTTTTGACAGGCGATTTACTTTTTTTTTTGCCTTTTTTTTGTTATAATGACCATAAAGGAGTGACTAAAATGAGTGGAAAACTATTAGCAACCGCTTGGAGTGTGCTTCATTCAATAGGAGACAGTATAGAAGAGAAAATGCTTCTTCAATTTAATGAAAAACAATATTTATTTTATATCAACCTATTTTCAGGTGTTTTTTCACTAATCATTGCTTTAATTGGAGGAATAGAATTAACGCTTCTTTCTTTTTTCGTTTTAGTAATCTATGCCCTTGCGATGATAGGAGGAGACTTTTGTTACGTCAAAGCCATTGAGAAACTTCCTATTGGACTTGCCAATTTAATCGATTCAGGAGGGCTATTTATCATTTTAATTTGTGATATTTGTTTAGGCTACATCAAACCCAATTTCTTATTTTTAATTTTATTTTTAGTCTTTTTTATTTCCATCTATATCTTCTCAAACGAAACCAACAAAATGAAAAATGAAATCACAAATAAGAAAATTGATTTAAAAAATATTTTTATCATCATTACCTCCACCATTTTTTATGCCTCTGAGCCTTATTTTTTAAAACTGGCTGTAAGTAAAGGAGCCAATGAATACGCTGAAGCTTTAATCTTTTATCTTGTTGCTATTCCTGTATTTTATGGTTTGTATAAAAAAGAGAAAAAAAGCGATTTTCAAATGAATAAAGAAAAGAAAAAATCTTTTTTCCTAAATGGAATAGTATTAAGTCTTATCTATGCCATTACAAGTATTCTATCCATGTTTGCTTACGTCGATGGCTCTCCAACACTCATTACTTTAATTATGAAGTCACAACTTTTCTTAATTGTCATTATTTCTGTTATAAGAAAAACAGATAAAATGAACGTTAAAAAAACGGTGTCTTTAATTGTAGGAGCTTTAGCAATTATGGTCATGACTTTAATCAGTGAGTAATAATAATTAATAGAAGAGGTGAATTATGAAAAGTAGTTTAGAAAAATATGGGTGTGTTTTAGAGAATATTGATATCAAAGACCATTCTACTTTTAAAGTAAGTGCTTTAATTGATTACTTAGTCTTACCCAATAATATTGAAGATTTAAAAGAACTAATTCGATATTTAAAAAAAGAAAACATAAAATATAAAATGATAGGCAAATGTTCCAATCTTATTTTTGTGAATGAGCATTATGAAGGTGTATTAATAAGACTCGATTTTCTAAATCATTTTGAAATTAAAAATGATTTTATTATATCGGGAAGTGGTGTGTCTTTAATGAAACTCGCTATAGATGCCTCTTCTTCTTGTTTAACGGGATTAGAGTGGGCAACAGGAATACCAGGAAGTGTTGGCGGAGCAATTGTTCAAAATGCGGGAGCCTATGGCAAAAATATGGAAAGTATTGTAAAGTCCATCACCGTTTTAACTGAAGTAGGTAACATAGAAGTGTGGGAGAAAGAAAAAATAGGTTTTTCTTACCGTCATTCTTATTTAAAAGATCACCCTGAAATCATCTGTTTAGAAGCAACACTAAAACTTGAAAAAGGGAACAGTAAAGAGATTATGGAAAGCATCAAAACAAAAAGAGAAAAAAGATTTGCCACGCAACCTTTAGACTACCCAAGCTGTGGCAGTATCTTTAGAAATCCTGAAGGAGAAATGGCAGCTGGGAAATTAATCGAAGACGCTGGATTAAAAGGATTAAAAATTGGTGGAGCAGAAGTAAGTAAAAAACACGCGAATTTTATTATAAACACAGGGGGAGCAACAGGGAGTGACATTAAAAAATTGGTTTTATTCATTCAAGAAAAAATAAAAGAGAAATACAAAATTGACTTGATTTTAGAGCAAGAACTAGTAGAATAAAATTGAGAAAAAAATTTTATAAAAATTAGGAGGTAGAAAGATGCCAAAAAACGTTTTAGTCACTGGAGCAAGTCGAGGAATTGGAAGAGCAGTCGCCCTTAAATTTTTAAAAGAAGGCTATAAAGTTTATGGGACCTACAATGAAAGTGAACAAAAAATAGAGGAACTGATAAAACAATACGGTGCTGATAAGATGAAAAAAATAGGACCTTATAACTTTAAAAAAATCGAAGACATTTATAAACTTGTTGAAGAAATTGCGGGAATAGAATTTGATACGCTTGTTTTAAATGCGGGAACATTTTCTGAAAACGATGATTTTGTAAACTTTGATTTAGATGCTTTCAACGAAGTCATGAACTGTAACTTTTATTCGCAATTAATTCTTTCTACCAAACTACAAAGTTACATTAAAAATGGTGGGAACATTGTTTTAATGTCTAGTAATGATGCCTATAGTGGAGCCTACGGAAGTATGTCTTACAGTATCAGTAAAAGTGCTGTCGTAAGTCTAATGAAATGCCTTTGTGTCAACTATGGAAGAAGAAGCATTCGTGTAAACGCTATCTCTCCTGGAGCCATCAATACCGATATGAATACGCCAGAACAAGAATTTGAAGCCCCTTTATGGACGCCAATAAGACGCATAGCAGAACCTTTTGAAGTAGCAAATGTCATTTATTTTCTATCCACTTCGGAATCCAGTTTCATTAATGGTGAAAACATTACCATTGATGGTGGATACGGAAACGTAAGTGTCTTATTAAAAGAAGAAATAGAATCATCTAGAAAAATAGTGGGCTATGAATGGTTGAATCAAAAAATGCGAAGTCTTCAAAAAGACGATAAAGTTTATTGTTTTGACACGACGCCTGATTATGGTTGGATTCATTACAAAGAGGAAGAGAATTATCTAGAGGAACACTTAAATGCCGTCGAGCGGGGTGTTGAAGTAAAAAGAATCATTATGACTTCTAAAGAGAAAAAAGCAAACATTTTAAATAATGACTTAGTAAAAAAGACTTTAGAAAAATCGACCAAAGCTAAATTCATTGGAGTCATTTTAGAAAGTGACGTCAAAAAATTCAACAAAACAGATTACCCTAAAATAGGCAAAGGCTTTGAAATATTTGAATATCAAGATGGTACACGAGAATTATTCATCGATTCCTTTAGTAATGAAAACGAAGTTGGTTATGTTATTGATAATGAAATAATGATTGATTCTTTATTAGAAGTATTTGAGAATATCTACCAAAATATTGAAAAGAAAAAAATAAAAGTATGTAGAATGGAGCAATGAAGTTGCTTTTTTTCATGAGTGTTATTATAATACTTTCAACTTAAAGGGGGAGTTATGAGTACAATAACGACTGAAGATTTAATTAAATTTTACGATTATCAAAAAATGCTTAAAAGTACCAAGCAGCCAGAAACAAGATACAAAATCCTTAAAATGGCTTTATATGAGCAATTAAAACAACTAACAGAAGAAGAACAAAGATTAATATTAGAAAAGATTTGATTAATTAAGAAAATGTTTTATAATAAAACGATAAATGGAGGAAAAAATGAAAAAAGAAATTTTGTGAATTCAAAATTTTTTTGTTTGTAGAAAAATAAAAATTTTAATGCTATACTAACACTATGAAAAAAGAAGAATTTAAAAATTGGAATGAACAAACTTATCAAGAATATTTAACATACTTAAAAAGTTTAAAAGATGAAAAATATAAGACTTTTCATAGTCGCCTCACAACAACAAAATATGAAATACTAGGCATCAGAGTACCTATCCAAAGAAAAATTGCCAAAAGAATAAGTCAGTCAAATATTGAAAATTTCTTAAAACAAAACACAGATACCTACTATGAAGAAGTCATGATTAAAGGGCTAGTTTTAACCAGTATAAATGAAAAAGAAAGAGTATTAAAATATATAGAGGATTACGTTTCATTAATTGACAATTGGGCCATTTGTGACTCTTTCTGTAATAGTCTAAAAATAGTAAAAACAGATAAAGACTTTTGGTTTCAACACTTTAAAAAATATCTAAATAGCAAAGAAGAATTTAAAATACGTGTAGCTTTAATCATTTTTTTAAACTTTTATGTTGAAGAAAAAAATTTAACTGAAATTTTTAATTTAATTGACTCCATAAAAATGGACAAATATTATGTTAATATGGGTATCGCTTGGCTATTGTGTGAATGTTTTATAAAACATCGAGAGAAAACTTTAGCTTATTTATTAAAAAGTAATATAAATACATTTACATTTAACAAAACGATTAGTAAAATAAAAGAGAGTTACCGAGTAAGTAGCGAGGATAAGATATATTTAAATACATTAAAAAGGAAGGGATAGAAAATGAAAAAATTAAAAGGAATCATTTTTGTTTTTATAGCAAGTTTATTTTTTACAGGATGTGGAGAAAAAGAAGTGTTAGAAAGTGTTCAAGAATTAGAAGGTCAAAAATACCAAATAACGAATAAAGAAACTAATAATGTCCTACTAGAACTCACAGATAATCGAAAAATACTTTTAGAACTTTACCCAGACATCGCGCCAATTACTGTAAAAAATTTTAAAAAATTAGTAAAAGAAGATTTTTATGATAATTTAATTTTTCATAGGGTAGTAAAAGACTTTGTGATTCAAGCAGGTGATGGAACAGCTCAAGGAAGAAGTGCCAGTACAATAAAAGGTGAATTTGAAAAAAATGGTGTAAAAAATGATTTAAAACACGAACGAGGTGTAATATCAATGGCTAGAACCAGTGTCGATAAAAATTCAGCCAGTAGTCAATTCTTTATTATGCTTGAAGATAATGCAAGTTTAGATGGAGACTATGCCGCTTTTGGTCGTGTTCTAAAAGGATTAGAAACCGTAGACTCTATTGGAAAAGTTATGGTCGATAAAAACGATAAACCCTTAAAAGATATCACTATAAAAAGTGTAGAATTCGTGAGGTTAAACAATGAATAATGAAAGACAAAAATTAGCGGATTTAATATTTCCGACCATTACCAAAACCATTGAAGATTATGAAAAACAATACCCAGAAAGAAATTTAGGAGAAAACGCCAAAGTCACTCGTTTTGCACCTAGTCCAACAGGATTTATGCATATTGGTCATTTCATGCCTTCATTGATTGATTACGTCTTGGCTCGCCAAAGTGAGGGTATCTTTTACCTTCGTAATGAAGACACCGACACATCTCGTACCGTTTTAGGAGCAGTAGAATACATTCGCTCGGTTTTAAATACCTACGATTTAAATCCAGATGAATACGAATACCGTGATACAAACGAAACAAAAGGGGAATATGGTCCTTATATTCAATCCGAAAGAAAAGAAATATACCATACCTTTATCAAACATTTAATTTTAGAAGGAAAAGCTTACCCATGCTTTTTAACTGGAGAAGAAATGGATTCTATTCGCGAATCTCAGAGTAAAGACAAAAGAAGAATCGGAATTTATGGAAGATACGCAAAATACCGTGATTTACCTGTTAGTGAAGCCATAAAGCGTATTGAAAATGGAGAATCTTACACCATTCGTTTAAAAAGTACAGGAGACTTTAATCGTAAATTTAAATTTAACGATTTAGCAAATGGGGAAATGGAATTCCCAGAAAATGACATTGATATTCCAATTATGAAAAGTAAAGATAGACTTCCAACGTATCATTTTGCTCATTTAGTCGATGACCATCTAATGCATACTACTCATGTGGTACGTGGTCAAGAATGGATAAGTTCTATTCCCATCCATTATGAATTATTTAAAACTTTTGGTTTTAAAATGCCAAAATACATTCATATTCCTTTAATCTTAAAAAAAGATGGGGATACCATCCGTAAAATATCAAAAAGATTAGACCCTGAAGCTAAAATGACTTATTATGAAGAAAAAGGTTACCCACCCCTTGTGGTGATTGAAGCTGTTATGACAATAGCCAACTCAAATTATGAAGCTTGGAGAGAAGGACACCCTGATGCCCACTTCACGGAATTTGAATTTTCACCTAAAAAAATGTCTTCATCAGGGGCTTTATTTGACCTAGACAAACTTGATAATATTTCCAAAAACTACATAAGTAAATTAAGTAAAGAAGAAGTCTATGCTAGCGTGCTAGCTTGGAGCGAAAAATACGACCCTGAATTTTCTTTAATCTTAAAAAAGTATAAAGATTATTCAATGGAAATTTATAACATTGAAAGAGAAAGAAAGAAACCAAGAAAAGATTATACCTACTATAGCGAAATAAAAGATAAAACGTGGTATATGTATGATGAATACTTTAAAGACATTCAGTATGACTTCAGTGCTTATAATCATGAAGAAGTAAAAAATATTTTAAAAATCTATTTAAATGACTACTACAATGAATTAGATGAAGAAAACATTTGGTTTGAAAAAATTAAAGAAATGTGTACGAAACTAAACTACGCAACAGATATGAAAGACTACAAAGTAAATAGTGAAAATTATAAAGGAAGCATTGTAGAGGTTACGAATATAATTAGAATCGCTCTAACAACCTTAACTACAACGCCTAATCTTTATGACATCATGAGAATTTTAGGAAAAGAAAGAATTAAAAATAGAATTGAAAAAATAATTCAATAAAATAAAACTGAATCATAAACAAGTAGGTGTTGCATCACTTACTTTTTTTAACACTTTTTAAGTTAATAATCATTCGACAAAATTTGCCAAAAAAATTTATAATCAAGAACTACCAATTTTCGACAAAAAATGATACAATAACTGAGAGTAGGAATGTGGTATTATGTCAAAAACAACTTTTATCTTAATTGGAATAACGTATTACATTGCAGCAGTGATCATTATTACAGCTGTATTAAATTACATTAGCAAAAAAGAACAAAAAAAATACGAGTCCGAAATTAACGCATTAGAAAGAGATAAAAACTTAATTATTTCCGCTAGCATATTATCTGAACTTAATAAAGTTGAACCATTAATTAATCATTCTGATTCTAAAGAAATCTATAATGAATGGCAACGAAGATTTAAAGAAATAAAAGATGTTGAAGTTCCAAAAATTACGGACGAACTGATTGAAATTGAAGAATTATTTCACAGTAAAAAATATAAAGAATTAAAACATAAAATAGCTGAAGCCGAACTAGACATTTGTTATGTAAAAACCAAATCCAACTTTTTATTAGAAGAAATAAAAGGCATTACCCTTAGTGAAGAAAGAAATAGAGAAACCATCACTAAGTTAAAATCCAACTATCGAGAAATATTAACCAAATACAAAACGAACACAGAGGACTTTGAACTTATAAAAACACCAATCGAATTGCAATTTGAAAATGTAGACAAATTATTTAGTGCTTTTGAAGTCTCTATGGAAAAAAATGCTTATCAAGAAGTAGGAAAGATTGTAAAAGCCATTGATGATATCATAGGAAATTTAAAAATAGTCATTGAAGAAGCCCCAAGCATTATACTAATGGGTCAAAAACTGATTCCAAATAAAATTAAAAACATCTTAAAAATAAAAGAAAAAATGGAAAGAGAAGGCTTTAACTTAGATTATTTAAACCTAGATTATAACATTACAGAAGCCAATAAAAAAATGACCGATATTATCGAAAGATTAAACGTTTTAAATTTAGAAGATTCAATATTTGAACTCAAAACCATCTTAGACTTTTTTGAATCCACCGACAACGATTTTGAAAAAGAAAGAATTTCTAAAAAAATATTTGAAGAATACTCTAGAACCATTTTAGTTAAAGTCACTAAATTAAATAAAATAAACAACGACTTATATAAAAAATTAGATGATATTAAATACAGTTACGATTTAACCAGTGAAGATGTATTAGTAATCGAAGAAATTCATGAATCTTTAAAACAAATTAGAGAAAAATACGATGAAATTATAGAAGTTCATCGTAGTAAAGTATCGAACTTTTTAAAACTATCTAAAGAAATGGAAAACTTAAATGTACGTCTTGCTTATACCGAAGAAAAATTAGACCATGCCTTAAGAACCATTGGAAGTTTAAAAGAAGATGAGCTTCGTGCCCGAGAGCAATTAGATGAAATCAAAGAAATCTTAACGAAATCTAAAAATCAAATGAAGAGCTTTAAATTGCCTTTAATTCCAGAGAGTTATTACGTTGAATTGTCAGAAGCAACAGAAGCTATTAATGAAATCATAAATGAGTTAGAACGCACGCCTATTTCAATTAAAGTTTTAAATACAAGAGTGGATACCGCAAGAGATTTAGTATTAAAAGTTTATAACACCTCTAAAGAAGTCGTAAAAACCGCTAAAATGGCTGAAACAGCAATTGTTTATGGGAATCGTTATCGTACCAATAAAGAAGTCGATGAAGGTTTAACTAAAGCGGAATTTGCTTTCTATAAAGGAAATTTTAAAACCTCTTTAGAAAAGGCAATCAATGCAATTAATATTATTGAGCCAGGAATTCATAAGCGTTTAATGGAAGAATATCAATAGGAGTTATAATATGTTTATACAAATAGGAGACTTTGAAATTTATGAATACGATAAAAACAACCCTGATCAAAGGCATTTAAAGTATGTTTTAAATAACAACGACGATTTTTTAAAATACGTCACTAAAAAAATCGAAGAAAGATTAAAAGAAGGAAAAATTCTTCCGGGGGGGGGGTTATCAATTGATGGTTCTTACCTTGTCAAATACAAAGGAGAATTTGTTGGCTACATCCGTTTAGAAAATTTAAGATGGAATGGAACACTAGATATAGAATGGGCGGTTTCTCCAGAATTTCAAAATCAAAAATTAGGAACCAAAATAGTAAGAACTTTAAGTGAATATATTTTTAAAAATTACCAACAAGTATTAAAAATCAGAGGAATCATTGATAAAAGTAACTATAGAAGTAAAGCGTTAGCAAAATCTGTAGGTTTTGAAGAAGAAAAAAAAGATGAAAACTATATTTATGTCACAAAATCAAGATAAAGAAGTTATTTTGATTTTTTTTCGCTAAAAAGAAGGTAAATGGTAGAAATATAAAGGAATATCCTTTATAATAGAAATCGTAGGTGATGAGATGATATATCTTGATTATAGTGCTACAACTCCTGTAGCTTACGATGTTTTAGAATCGTTTAATAAAGCCAGTAAAGATTTTTTTGCTAATCCGAACTCGCTTCATAAATTAGGCATAAAATCGAAAGAACTCATTACAAGTGCCACAAAACAAATTTGCGATATCTTTAACTGTTTAGAAAGTGAAATAATTTACACAAGTGGGGCAACCGAATCGAATAACATGGCAATAATTGGATATGCTTTAGCCAATAGAAATAAAGGCAACCATATTATTGTATCAAAATTAGAGCACCCCTCTATTTATAAGATTTGTGACTATTTAAGCTCTCAAGGTTTTCAAATTGATTATGTCAATCATGATGAAGAAGGCATTGTTGATTTAGAAGACTTAAAAAAGAAAGTGAATGAAAAAACAATACTAATTAGTGTATGTTTAATCAATAGTGAAATGGGAATCAGGCAACCCTTAAAAATGATTCGTCAAATTGCTAAAAAACAAAGTAGCCAAGTAGTCATTCATAGTGATATGACACAAGGATTAGGAAAAGTACCCATAAACATTCATGATGTGGATTTAGCTTCTTTCTCATTACATAAAGTTTATGGTCCAAAAGGGATAGGTCTTCTATATAAAAATAGTCGCTTTATATTAGAACCTATTATGTATGGAAGTAGTAAAAACAACAACTTAAGACCTGGAACACCATCTGTTCCTTTGATTGCCGCAGCGAGTAAAGCCATAAGACTGGGAACAACCGACTTAGATCGAAAAGAAGTATTTGTAAAAAGACTCAATGAAAAAATCATTAAGAAATTAACGAGTTATGACGATATTTTAATCAATAAAACCAAATATTCTATTCCTCACATCTTAAACATCAGTTTAAAAAATATAAAACCAGAAACCTTTGTTCACGCTATGGAAGAATATGAAATTTATCTTGGAACCAATACCGCTTGTTCGAGTGGGGAATTATCTACAAGTGTCATGGCCATTTATAACGATAAAAAAAGAGCTTCTTCAACCATTCGTATTAGTTTATCGTATTTAACCACAACAGATGAAATCAATCGTTTCTTAAATTATTTTGATGTTGTTTTTAAAAAATTAAATGAATTAAAATAAATAATAAAAAATTATTGAGAGGGGAAGTAGGCACCATGGAGAAATTAATTATGATTAAATATGGTGAATTAACCACCAAAAAAGAAAACATTAACTTATTTATTAGCATATTAAAAAAAAATATTATTAAAAAATTAGAAAATGAAAAAATAGACTTAACCTATGATAAAAGTCGAATGTTTATTCATTGTGAACCAAATAAGTTTGAAGAAGTAAAAGAAAAACTACAAGAAGTATTTGGTATTCATGAATTTCTCATAGGGTATAAATTAGAAACATTAGATTTAGAGACAATTGGTCTTGAAATAATTAAATTAATTGAAAAAAGAGACTTTAAAACATTTAAAGTCGAGACAAAGCGAAGTAATAAAACCATTGAAAAAACAAGTCTTGAAATTAGCAGTTTTATTGGAGCCAAAATACTAAAAAATACCAAAGAGAAAATCGTAGACGTTCATCATCCTGAACTTACAATTTATATTGAATTGCGAAGCAAAGAAAGTTACATCTATTTTGAAAAAGAAAAAGGCTTAGGAGGCTACCCAGTAGGAGTTGCTGGGAAAGGAATGTTAATGCTAAGTGGTGGCATCGATTCTCCTGTTTCAGGCTATCTTGCAATGAAACGAGGCGTAAAAATAGAAGCGGTTTATTTCGAAAGTCCACCTCACACCAGTATCGAAGCAAAAAATAAAGTGATTGAATTAACAAGAAAACTATCAAAATACAACACAGAAATAAAATTGCACGTTATTAATTTTACGGAAATCCAAGAAAGCATTTATAAAAACATTCCTCATAACTATTTAATTACCATTATGAGAAGAATGATGTACCGGATTTGTGAAAGACTAGCAAAGAATAATAACGCTAAAATTATTATTAATGGTGAATCCATTGGTCAAGTGGCCAGTCAAACCTTATCAAGTATGAAAGCAATAAACGAGGTAGTCAAAATACCCGTCATAAGACCAGTAGCTTGTTTTGATAAATTAGAAATCATTGATGTAGCCAAGAAAATAAACACCTATGAAACCAGTATTTTACCATTTGAAGATTGCTGTACTATTTTTGTCCCTGAACATCCAGTCATTCATCCTGATTCAAAATTATGTGAAGAATATGAGGCGCAAATTCCTTTCAAAGAATTAATTTATAATTCAATTAAAAATCATGAAATAATCAAAATAGAAACCAAAATAAAAAAGGATTTTGAAGACTTACTTTAATCCTTTTTTTCAAAACTGGCACAAAAAGTTCCGTTATTTTCTTTATCCACTTCAATTTCACTTAAAGTGCATTTGCGATTTTTATAATATTTGCAATTTTTAACTTTGCATACAATACATTGATTAAAATAAATATCGTCCATGAAAATCACCTAATAATAGTTTGAATAAGAAATTCATTTTTATACATAATAAAAATAGGTGAGTTAAATGAGAAAACATATTGATTACTATTATAAATGTTTTGATAAAGAAAGTGATAATGAAGTAGACCGAATTGTAACCGAAAAATTTAACGATTATGGCTACAATTTTGACACAAATCGAAGAAAAGTCATAAAGGAAGAAAATATGAAAAAAGTTTGTTATAAAAACTGTTTAAAATTAAAAAAAGAAAGCGAAAAGTAAAAATAAAATGATAAAAGTAAACGTAGAAAATGAAACGTTTACTTTTATTTTGCTAAAAAGGCTAGGATGCAGTTCATTTTATTGATTTTTAATATAATAAAATATATAATAAAATAATTCTTTATAGAAAGCGGGAAAACAATAATGAAAAA
>CAJTUR010000012.1:15358-24261 GCA_910579535.1 uncultured Bacilli bacterium | reverse complement strand
AAAAGAACAAATAAAAAAGGGAATCGTCTTAGCATTAGGTATGGCTTTTAGTGTTGTTTTTATTATATTTTTAATTAAAACTTTATGGTTGCTTTTAAAATTTTCCCTACCAATTTATGGTGCGATGTTTGCAATAAAAATTTTGGGAAAAGTATTTTCTTACATAAAAAGAGTAATCAATTTACGTAAGAGTAATAGAAAAATGAAAAAAGAATTAATAGAAGAAGCAAAAGAAAAATTAGAAAAAAATTTAGAATATACAGAAAAACGCTTAGCGGGTTTAAGAAAATTAAAGGGCGAAAATGGCGAAGTAATTTATGCTGAAGAATACATTCCTATTTCCTCTGAAGATTTAGAAAATATTCAAGATAGAGGAACGACTATTAATAAAAGCATAAGTGAGAAACTTTATCAATTATTAGATTTTAGTCAAAAATTAATATCAATTGAAAATAATAAAATAAAACTTGAATCTGAAAAAAAATTATTAATGTTGTATTCGTTCCAACTACAAGATACTCTTTCCGAGAATAATTCTTATTTAAGTGTATCAACTGAAGATTTGTATGAGAATCAAGAAAACATTGAAAAAGAAATACAAGCGATAAGAACTTTAGTTTTAAAACCAAAAAATAGAAATTTTTGTAAAAGAAGTAAAAAATAAAAAATTGACAAGTTCATAAATTTGAAATGTCAATTTTTTTAATCATTTATTTTTCAGCACTTAATAAACCCTTGTAATATTTCCAAGCAAGTACTCGAAGAGCAACACGGTCTACCAAATCTTCAGAAATGGTTTGATTTAAAACCGCATTTTTTATTTGATTAAATTCTTGGGCATAATTAGTAGAAATAAGTAGATCATTACCAGCAAGTAAAGCCTTTAATGCAACATCAGGAATGGTAGAAGTAGCCCCCATATCCAAATCATCTGTAATAATCACACCAGTGAAATTCAAACGGTTTCTAAGAATATTATGAACACTAGAAGATAAAGAGGCAGGCTGTGAAGCATCGATACTTGTCACAGTATTATGACTCACTAAAACCGCTTCCGCTCCCGCATGAATTCCCGCTTCAAAAGGAGGCAAATCGTTTTTTACAATACTTTCAAAACTACGATTATCCGTTGTTGAAGACGTATGGGTATCCGCATTATTCCCATAACCAGGGAAGTGTTTTAACGTATAACTGACATTTGTTCCTTTACTTGCTTCAATTACGGTCTTAGCATACTGACTTGTTTTATCGGTTGCTTGACCAAAACTTCTTTCATACATATAATCTGTAGAATTTGTAGAAACATCTACTACAGGAGCTAAATTTAAATTAATGCCCAATTGATATAAAATACTACTCTTGCTAATTGTATCCTCCTTTATCTTTTCAAACCCTCCCAAAGCATAAAGGTCTTGAGAAGATTTAAAGGATTCACGAACTAAATTAGGATTACTACTAACTCGAATAACTTTTCCTCCTTCTTCATCCACAGACATTAAAAGAGGAATTTTAGAATTTTCTTGTAATGTTGAAATCATTTCTTTAACCGTTGCACTTGTTTTATTCTTAAAATCTTTTTCATAAAAGACAAAGCCTCCAACAGGGTATTTTTTTAAATCTTCTAAACTTTGAGCCTCATTATAACGAATTAAAAAAAGTTGACCAATCTTTTCATCTAAAGATAACTTCTTTAACTTATTAAAAGCCAGAGCATAATAATTTTTAAACAAACCCTCTTCGTTCCATTCGCTAGGAATCGAATCCAACTTCGTTAACTGAACCACTTCAAAATCTTGGACTTGCTTTAAATCATCTAAAACCCCCAAATAGTCAATTAAAAAGTAATCACCAATAGCACCATTTAAATGTTCAGTACTAATCGTATAAATACTATTATTTTCATCTTGAATCGTCGCTGTTGTTTCATTTTTTTCAAGAACCACAACCTTCATTTGTTTGGTTTCTTTTTTTACTTCTTCTTTTTTCTCTCGATTCCAAAACAGAAAGGTCATACCAAGTAATACAGGAACAAGGAGTCCAACGAGATAGATATTTTTTTTCATCGCTTCACACTCTTTCTATTTAAGTTATATGTAACTTAAAACTATTATACTACTTTTATCAAGAATTATTTGTCAAAATAAAAAGGTCATTTTAAAGAAACGAAAACACTCATTTTATGTAAATTTCTTGTATTATTTAGAATATTTTGTTAAAATGAAATCAGTATAAGAGGTGGAATATGAATGAAGAAACAACTCTTTTTGATGTAACCTTATTTAAACAAGCTCAAATTGAATACACCATAAAACAAGTCTATCAAGTCTTATTCGATCGAGGTTATGACCCAGTAAACCAACTAGTAGGTTATTTGACAACAGGAGATTTAAGATACATATCAAATTACAAAGGAGCACGTGAACAAATCGAAGAATTAGACCGTGAGCTCATCATTGCCTTTTTACTGGAGCAATACTTAAAATGAGTCTTTTAGGATTGGATTTAGGGACCAAAACCTTAGGCTTAGCCCTAAGTGACAAAACCAACACCATAGCAAGCCCCTATAAGACGCTAACATTCAAAAAAATAGAGGACGTTTTGCCTGAATTAACAACGTTAATCGAATCTAAAAAGATTGAAAAATTAATTTTAGGGTACCCTAAAAATATGAATAACAGCTTAGGATTGGCCATTGAAAGAACCAATCAATTTAAAGAGTTACTTGAAAAAAATTTTAAATTACCCATTATACTAATTGATGAAAGATTATCGACCATTGAAGCAGAAAAAATATTAATAGCCACCGATATGAGTCGAGAAAAAAGAAAAAAAGTCATAGACGCTTACGCGGCTTCAATTATATTAGACACATATTTAAAAGAAAGTAGGGATTAAAAGTGGATACCAATAAAAGCGTATTTACCGCTAAAGATGAAAAAGGAAAAATAAAAACATATGAAATCATATTTAAATTTGATTCTAATGAAACCAATAAAAGTTATTTAGTTTATACGGATAACACAAAAGAAAATGGGCGCTTAAAAGTGTACGCCAACACTTACGATAAATCAGGAACGAGTAAAGATTTATTGCCAATTGAAACGGAAGAAGAGTGGAACACCATTGAAACTTTTTTAAGCAAATTGAAGGATGAAAAAAATGAAGAAAAGTAAATTAATCATCATTATCATTTTAGTTTTATTAATCATTAGTGCTCTTTGTCTTGGCATTTATGGGTATGGAATGACCAAAGTCAGTAAAGAAAGCCAAAAGGTTGAATTTATTGTTAAATCAGGTGCAAGTAAAATAGAAATTGTAAATCAATTAAAAAATGCGGGGTTAATAAGAAGTAAAAACGCTTTATTAGTTTATTTATATTTTAATAAAGACCTAAATTTACAAGCTGGAAATTATGAGTTAGATCGTAATATGAATCCTAAAGAAATCATTGAGAAAATAAACAAAGGAGACGTTTTAATTAAAACAAAGACCATTAAATTTATCGAAGGTAAAAATATGAAAGATTTTATAACCCTTGTAAAAGAAGAGATGCATTTAAATGAAGAAGAAATAAAAGCCACTTTAAACGATAAAGACTTTCTAAATAACCTAATCGAAAAATACGATTTTTTGACAAATGAGATATTAAATGATAATATCTATTATGCACTTGAAGGTTATTTATATCCAGACACCTATGAAATATTAGAAAATGCCAGTCTAAAAGATTTAATCATTAAAATGTTAGACAACACAAAAGCAAAATTATCTACTGTGGATTTAAATAACAGCAATTATTCGATGCATGACGTTCTTACTATGGCTTCTATTGTAGAGCTAGAGGGAGTAAATGCCGATGATCGTGCAAAATTTGCCCAAGTGATTTATAAAAGACTAGAACTGGGAATGACTCTTGGTATGGACACCACGGCGAAATATGTGGCTATAATGGAAAATAAAAACGTAAACTATCTTGCAATGAGCCCTTATAACACAAGAAGAGTCGATGCGGGAATGGCTGGAAAATTACCAGTTGGACCTATAGGAAATCCATCCATCGAAGCTATAAATGCCGTTTTACATCCAAGTGATACCGAATATATTTATTTTGTTGCCAATACCTGTACAGGAGAGAACTTTTTTAACGTAGATTTAATGGAACATTCTAAAAAAGCTCGAGAATTAAAAACAATATGTGCAACAAACTAAGGAGTTAGAAAAAAATGAAACAGTATATTTTAGAAATGGAACAATACGCAAAAGATAAAAATGTTCCAATTATTGAAAAAGATTCCATTGCTTATATTATGAAATATATAAAAAGTAATAATGTAAAAAACATCTTAGAAATTGGTAGTGCAATTGGGTACTCAGCTATTTTAATGGCATCAAGTAGTAAAGATGTAAAAGTAACCACGATTGAAAGAGACGAAACGAGATACATGGAATGTCTTAAAAACGTCAAAAAATGTGGATTTGACAAAGAAGTAAACGTGGTGTTTCAAGACGCATTAGAAGTCAATTTAACGGGAGTGAGTTACGATTTAATCTTTATTGACGCCGCTAAAGGTCAATATAAAAAGTTTTTTGAAAAATTTAAATTCTTTTTAGCAGAAGGTGGTGTCATTATCACCGACAACCTAAAATTTCATGGATATGTAGGAAAAAAAGAAACCATTGATAGCAAAAACTTAAGAGGCATTGTGGATAAAATAGAGAGTTATATTGAATTTTTAAAATCGAATGAAGAATTTGAAACAGAATTTATTGATATAGGTGATGGTATAAGTGTTAGTAAAAGAAAAAATGAAAAATAAATATTTACTAGCCGTTACAAAAGATTTATTAGAGTTGAAAGTTAAGAACCTTAACTTTCTTTTTCCTATAGAAGGGTATAGTGTAGGTTTTCAAGACGTTTTTAAAATCTCAGAAATAAAAACAGAAGAGGCGTATTTGTACATTAACCGCACACTTGACAAAGAAAGTAGCTCTAGCTTAAAAGAAAAATTAAAAAACTTAAGCCAAAATATAGTGGGGATAGGCTTTAATGATTTAGGACTGATTTCAATAGCTAAAGAATTAAATCTTCAAGTAAAACTGATTTATATGAACAACCATAACACCACAAATAAAGCGTCAATTAATGATTATTTAGAATACGTAGACAGTGTTTTAATAAGTACCGATATCACTGAAGAAGAAATAAAAACGATTTTAACTGAAGCCAAAAAGCCTTTAGTCTTGCCTTATTTTGGAATGGTAGAAGTCATGTGTTCAAGGCGTCGCTTACTCACGAATTTTCAAACCGAATTTGGTTTAGAATTGAAAAATGAACAGGTGCTTTTTGAAAACATTTCTAAAAATCCTTTTCATATAGTGGAAAACGAATATGGAACGGTTTTTTATAAAGACACCTTTTTAGATTATCGCAACATTGAACACGAAAAGATTGAATTTTATTACATCAATGGTTTAAATTTAACTAAAGAAGACATTATAAAAATAATAAATAAAGAAAAAATAGAAAAAACCGAATCAGGCTTTTTAAACAAAAAAACTTATTACCGTTTGAAAGAGATGAATGAATGCAAAAAGTAGAATTATTAGCTCCAGCTGGAGACATTGAAAAACTTAAATTTGCTTATTTATATGGTGCGGATGCGGTGTATTGTTCTGGAAAAAGGTTTGGACTACGTGCCAACGCTAACAATTTTACTCTAGAAGAAATAAAAGAAGCCACAAAAATAGCCCATGACTTAAATAAAAAAATTTACATTACTGTAAATATTATTTTTCATGAAGAAGAACTAGAAGGTTTAGAAGCGTATTTATTAGATTTAAGTGAAATTGGCATTGATGCCATTATTGCAAGCGACATTCATGTCATAAAAAAAGCCAAAAGTTTAAACTGTTCATTTGAAGTGCATATCTCAACACAAGCAAGCGTCTTAAATGCAGAAGCAGCTTTATTTTATAAAAATTTAGGTGTCACGCGTCTTGTTTTAGCAAGAGAAGCTTCATTAAGTGATATTGAAGACATTAAAAAAAAGACAGGATTAGAATTAGAATGCTTCATTCATGGAGCGATGTGCACTAGTTTTTCTGGCCGTTGCGTTCTTTCTAATTATTGTACGAATCGGGATTCCAATCGGGGAGGGTGTGCTCAAATTTGTCGTTGGACCTTTGATTATCCAGAAAGTACGATTCCTTTTAGTATGACCCCAAAAGATTTAAACTTAGTTGAATATATAGAAAAGATGATAAATGTAGGGGTGAACTCATTTAAAGTTGAAGGACGAATGCGTGGAATCTATTACATTGCAACGGTTATTTTAGTCTATCGAAGACTAATCGATAAAATAAAAGAAAAGAGTTTAACCAAACAAGAAGTAAAGTATTACTTGAGTATTTTAAATCGTTGTGCAAACAGAGAATCAACGCCTCAATTTATTAATAAACTTCCGACAAACGAAGAACAATACTTTTTAGGAAGAGATGAAGTCAGTAATCAAGACTTTTTAGGAATGGTTTTAGACTACGACGAGAAAACAAACATCGTAACGATAGAACAAAGAAATTACTTTGAAAAAGGAACAGAAGTCGAGTTTTTTGGACCGAAAATAGAAACCTTTTCTTATAAAGTGAATAAAATATACAATGAAAAAATGGAAGAAATTGAGGTGGCCAATCACCCTCAAATGATAATAAAATTAGAAATAAAACAGAAAGTAAATAAATACGATATGATGCGATTAAAAGTATTTGACAAACAAAACTTTTTATAGTATCCTTAATTGGTATTTTTTAGAAGGTGGAATTTTTTTTATGAAACAAATTGATAATATTATGCTTACAGCTGAAGGCTATTTAGAATTAGAAACAGAATTAAATGAATTAAAAACCAAAAGAAGACCTGAAGTGATTAAAGCCTTAAAAGAAGCTAGAGCTCTAGGAGATTTATCAGAAAATTCTGACTACGATGCCGCTCGTAACGAACAAGCACAAGTAGAAGCAAGAATTAAAGAATTAGAATTTAAATTAGAACATAGTACGATTGCTGATGCAAGTAGCAAAGATAGAGTAAGTGTTGGAAATACAGTAACCATTACATATGAAGATGGAGAAAGCGAAGAATATAAAATCGTAGGTTCTTTAGAAGCCGATCCGTTTGCCAATAAAATTTCAAATGAAAGTCCAATTGGTAAAGCTATTTTAGGACATAAAAAAGGCGAAAAAGTCGAAGTGTCAACACCAAATGGAAACTTTACCATAGTAGTAACCAATATAGAATAAGCAATTTATTTGCTTTTTTATTATTACTTAGGTATAATAAATTCGGATTAAGGAGAGTATTATGAAAAAAAATGTAATCGTAAAAGAAATAAAAATTGAAGGAGAAGAATGGCAAAAAGCTTTAGATAAATCTTTTAAAAAGCAAAGCAAAAACGTTAAAATCGATGGCTTTAGAAAAGGAAGCGTTCCTAAAGAAATGTTTATTAAAAAAATGGGAATAGAATCGCTTTATAAAGACGCTTTAGATGAAGTAGTGGACATGGGCTATAAAAAAGCTTTAGAAGAAACAAAAATCATTCCAGCATGTGAACCCAATTTAAACGTAAAAACAATTAATGAAAACGAATGTATTTTAGAATTTACATTAATCACCGCTCCTGAAGTCACTTTAGGTGAATACAAAAATTTAAAAGTGAAAAAAGAAGAAATCAAAATTTCTAAAGAAGAAATTAAAAGTGAAATAGAAGCATTAAGAAATAAATACGCTGAAATTAAAGTAAAAGAAGAAGGAACCGTTGAAAACGGAGATACCGTTGTCATTAATTTTAATGGTTTTGTTGATGGCGTAGAACTAAATGGAGGAAGTGGAGAAAATTATCCTCTTGAAATTGGAAGCCATACATTTATTCCAGGATTTGAAGAAGGTTTAATTGGTTTAAAGGTTAATGATGAAAAAGAATTAAATTTGACTTTTCCTGAAAATTATACTGAAGATTTAAAAAATAAAGATGTTTTATTTAAAGTGAAAATTAATGAAATTAAAACGAGAATCTTACCTGAATTAAATGAAGACTTTTATTTAGACTTGGGTTATGAAGAGGTTAAAACGGAAAAAGACTTAGAAGCTAAAATTGAAGAAAGTTTAAGAAAAAATAAAGAAGCTGAAGTCGAAGATAAATACATTGAAGAATGTTTAACTAAAGCAAGCGATAACATGAAAATTGATATTAATGAAGAAATTTTAGATGAAGAAATTCATCGTATGATTCATCAATTTGAAGATCAATTAAAAAGACAAGGATTAAAAATTGATGATTATTATAAATTTAGTGGTTTAACTCATGAAGATTTACACAAACAAATGGAACCTGAAGCAACAAAAAGAATCAAATACCGTTACTTATTAGAAAAAGTAGCAGAAGTAGAAAAAATAGAAGTTAGTGATGAAGAAGCAGAAAAACAATCAGAAGAAATGGCTACCAATTATGGAATCAGTAAAGAAGAACTATTAAAAGTTTATGGTGGATTAGAAACCATTAAATACGACATAAAAATGCGTAATGCAATTAATATTGTTAAAGGAGAATAATTTTCTTCTTTTTTTATTGTCAAAAACTGGTAAGTGACTTATAATTGAATTACAAATAAGATAAGAACTTTATTTGGTTATAGAAAAAAGTCTTAAGAAAGGAAAAAAGAAAATGAAGAGAATTAAAAAGACGAATGGGGGGGGGGTTATTAGAAACTAATAACCAACTAGAAAGGTTTACCAAAAACAAAAAGAGTAAGAAGCTAACTTACTCAATCATAGGGCTACTTTTAATAATAGGAAGTATCACCTTATTTAAAACCTATGCTTTTTTTGAAGAAAAGCAAGAATTTAATGTCAT
>CAJTUR010000012.1:0-15350 GCA_910579535.1 uncultured Bacilli bacterium | reverse complement strand
GGGGGGGGGGGTTATTAGAAACTAATAACCAACTAGAAAGGTTTACCAAAAACAAAAGACATAGGAAACTAACTTACTCAATCATAGGAATACTTTTAATAATAGGATGTATCACTCTATTTAAAACCTTTGCTTTTTTTGAAGAAAAAAGAGAGTTTAATGTGTTAAAGGGAAGAATTCCGGAGTTTAGTCAGGAAGATATACAACTGTCCTATACTATAGATGGAATTAAAGGAGAAATTTTTCCTTCTAAAGATAGCAGTATTGTTGGAAAAGGAGTAACTTGTTCTAATGGAGTGACGGCAATTTGGAATAATGAAAGATGGAGTATTGAAGCTATAAACTCAAATGGTCAGAAGAAAGTTATTTGTACTATAGAATTTATTACTAAGCCAAAAATGAATTTATTTGAAAATGCAAATGTTGGACAATATATAAGTTATACACCTATAACTATAAATTATGAAATTACAAGCGATTTAACTGGCTACACCTTGATTCAAAGGATTAATCCAAGTGAACTTAATTTGTGGAGAGTGATTCGAAAAAATGAGGATGGAAGTATTGATTTAATCTCCGAATATACTTCAAGTACACGTATTTTCTTTAAAGGAAAAGAAGGATATAAAAACTATATAGGTGCTTTAAATAGAATTGCAAAACAGTATGAAACAGAAAATGTAACCATTGGATCAAGATATTTGGGATATAATGGACAAACAGAATTTATAACAGATGAATCCAATTTGAATTCTACAACCGATCATTCATATGGAATAGATTTAAATTTAATTCTTGCACTAGGAGAAGATAACTTGAAAACTACCAAAATAAATGAAAAAAATGTACAAGCAGAGTATTGGATAGCAAGCCGATTAGCTACGTTTTATGATAATGGAAATTTTATATTAGATATACGATATTTGAACTACGATATAAATAAAGAGGCAAATGCATCTATGTGCGTGAGTTATGGTGACATGAATAGTGAAAGAGGCTATTATCTTCGACCAATTGTGACCCTTAAACCTAATGTTCAAGCAAGTGGAGAAGGCACATATGAAAACCCATGGAAAATTAATTGATTGATTAATAACCCAAAAGTAAGTCTTAATTTTGAACTTTTGGGTTATTTTGATTAAATTCTAGCAAAATTGTTTGTAAATAATTTTTTTAAAATTATAAAAATAAATTAAATATTAGAATAAAATAAAAGGCTATTATACTTTTTACTTTTGTAAGTATTAAGAAATGGAAATCCTAAAAAAAAATAAATTATTCTGATAAGAATATAAAAATAAAAATCAATTCGTTTACTTATAAAGAATAAACCAAAGCATTCATTTAGCAAAAAAAGTTGTTCACTTCTTAAACAACCTACTTTTTATTCTTCAAAATGTTATATTTACATTTTTATTATTATCCATAATTTCTTGTGTTATCTAGCATTTTCCACATAAATAAGGGATTATAACTTTTTTCTTTTACTTTTTTATTCCAACTGTCAAAGTAGGGACATTTACCATGGATTTATTTGACAAAAATAAAATTTATTTTGTGAAATCTATTTACTTTTCTCTCTAGATTGTGTAATATAATGGTAGACAGTGGTACATAGTGGAAGAAAGTGGGTGATAAAATGTTTATGGGCGAATATCATCATACCATTGATGATAAATCAAGACTGGTGCTTCCTAGTAAATTTCGTACAATGCTTGGTGACAAATTTATTGTGGCACGTGGTTTTGAAAAATGTTTGTATGTTTACTCAATTGCGGAATGGGAAAAACTTGAAAACAAACTTAAAACTCTACCTTTTACAAAATCAACCGCCCGAACATTTATGAGAACCTTCTTTTCTGGTGCTACTGAATGCGAGTTCGATCGTCAAGGAAGAACATCGCTTACCTCCCCACTAGTTAGCTATGCCGGTTTGACAAAAGATTGTGTTGTAATCGGTGCTAACGACCGTATTGAAATATGGGATTTAGAGGAATGGAACAAATTAATGGAAGAAAATAGAGATAAACTCTCTGAAATTGCTGAAAATTTATTTATGGAGGATTGTCTATGAAACATTATTCAGTGCTCTTAAACGAAGCAATCGACGGATTAAATTTAAAAGAAGAAGGCATATATGTTGATGGAACCTTAGGATTAGCTGGACACAGCAAAGAAATCTTAAAAAGAATTCCTAAAGGCAAACTTTATGCCTTTGATGCCGATGAAGAAGCCATTGAAATCGCCAATCAAAATTTACAAGAAGTAGGGACAAACTATAAAATCTTTCATAGTAATTTCAAAGACTTAAAAGAAAAGTTAGAGGAAGAAAAAATAGAACAAGTTGATGGAATACTTTTTGATTTAGGGGTTTCCAGTCCTCAAATCGATACCGATAGAAGAGGGTTTTCATTCATGCATGAGGGGAATCTAGACATGCGAATGGATACCTCAAAACCTTTAAGCGCTTGGCATGTGGTAAACGAATACGAAGAAAGCAAATTAACCCATATCTTTTATACTTATGGTGAAGAAGAAAGAAGCAAAGCCATTGCTAAAGAAATTATAAGAAAAAGAACAGAAAAAACAATTGATACGACAAAAGAATTAGTAAAGAGTATTGAATCAGCAGTGGGGGCAAAATATTTTTACAACAAACACCCTGAAAGAAAAATATTTCAAGCCATACGAATCGAAGTAAACGATGAATTAAACAGTTTAGAAACGGTTTTACCAATTGCCATATCATTATTAAAAAAAGGTGGACGCCTTGCGGTCATTACTTTTCATTCTTTAGAAGATCGTATTGTAAAAAATATTTTTAAAAAATACAGTGAAATCGATGAATTAGTAAAAGGATTACCCCAAATTCCAGAAGATTACAAACCATTGATTCACTTAGTAAATAAAAAGCCTATTCTACCAAGTATTAAAGAATTAGAAGAAAACAGTCGTAGTAAAAGTAGCAAATTAAGAATAATAGAAAGGAATTAGATTTATGACTAAAAATAAAAATTTAAAAAAAATAACCATTATTAAAGGAGAAAAAATACTTTATCTCTTATTAGTTTTATTAGTAATCGCTGTACCCATTTCTAATGTTTTTATCAAAGCACTTTTATCTGAATCCAATATTGAAGTAGAACAATTAAAATCTAAAATTGATAAGCAAACGAATTTAAATGAAGGATTAAACATGCAAATTAACGAATTAGCCTCTCTTGATAAAATTCAAGAAGTTGCAAAAAATATTGGTTTATCCTATAATAATGATAACATTAAAGTCATCAACAATTAATTAAAAGGAGAAAAAAATGAAGAGAAGAAATATGGTCCATTATAATCTAAAATTAACCATGCTAGGCATCTCTTTTTTATTTGTCTTAATAATAGCGAAGCTAATTTATGTAGCTGTATCAAATGATGTTGATGGAATCAATTTAAAAACATTTGCGGATAATCGAAACACAGAACATAAAACCTTATACGCCAGTCGAGGTACCATATTCGATAACAATGGAAATGAACTAGCCGTCGATGCTAATTCCTATACCGTGATTGCTTACTTATCAGATTCAAGAACCAAAGACGCTAGTCATCCGAATCATGTTGTAGACAAAGAAAACACCGCAAAATCATTAGCACCTGTTTTAGAAATGGAAGAAAGTACGCTTTTAGAAAGACTATCACGAGAAAACCTCTATCAAATTAATTTAAAACTAGGCATCTCTGAAAATAAAAAAAACGAAATCCTTGCTCTAGATTTACCTGGGATTGATTTTGTAAAAAGTACTAAAAGATACTATCCTTATGGCAATTATGCCTCTTATATTTTAGGGTATGCCTTAACCGACGATTATGGAGAAATTGATGGTAAAATGGGATTAGAATCGTATTACAACGATACCTTGAAAGGGGAGAATGGTTGGACCGAATATCAAAAAGATGCCTATGGATATCAAATGCCTACTTCGACGCCTATTGGAGAAGAAAGTACAAGTGGATCTGATATTTATTTGACTCTGGATCAAGACATTCAACTTATATTAGAAAACGCCATTAATCAATTAGAAGACAATTATCAATTTTCATGGGCAACCATCACCGTTATGAATGCAAAAACAGGAGCCATTTTAGGAAACGCTAATAACCCTAATTTTGATTTAAACACCCGTGAAGATTTGGAAAGTTACTTAAACCCCTTAGTCTCTTTTCAATACGAACCAGGAAGCGTTATGAAAATATTTTCTTTTATGGACGCCATTGAAGAAGGAGTGTATGATGGAAGCAAAAAATATTTATCAGGCTCTACAATCTTAAAAGATGGAACAAAAATCAATGACTTCAACAATAAAGGCTGGGGCGAGATTGATTTTGATACAGGATTTGCATACTCAAGCAACGTCGCCGCTACTCATCTTGCTTTAGAACTTGGAACCAACAAATTAAAAGCTTTTTACGATACCTTAGGTTTTGGAAAAAAAACGGGAATCAATCTACCAGGAGAAGTAGAAGGCGCTAATACCTTTATTTATGAAAGTGAATTAGCAACCGCCGCCTTTGGGCAAGGAAGAATTACCGTAACACCAGTTCAAATGCTTCAAGCCCTCACTTCAATTGCAAATGATGGGATAATGGTAAAACCTTATATCGTTTCTAAAATCGTAAACGAAAAAGGCGAAACGACTTATGAAAACAATCGAACCGAAATCGCTAAAGTGGCAAGTAGTGAAACCATAAATAAAATTAAAGACTTAATGTATAAAGTCGTTTATGAGGGCTTTGAATCCAGTAAAAAATTTGCTCCAGATAACGTAACTTTAATTGGTAAAACTGGAACCGCTCAAATTGCTAATCCTAAGGGCGGGGGTTATTTAAAAGGCGAATACGATTACATCAAAAGTTTTGCTGGTCTTTTTCCTTATGAAGACCCAGAATACGTCGTATATATAGCGGTCAAACAACTAGTAGGAGGATCCAATGATCTGGCTAAAATTGTTAATAACGTTGTGGGAGAAGTCGCTAAAAGTACGCATTTAGTTGAGAAAGAAAACGATGTTGATGAAACCAAAATTATAGCTTTAAGTGATTACCTTTCATCATTCGTTACCACCACTACTGAAAAATTAAAACAACAAGGATTTCAAGTGGTAATAATTGGAGATGGCAAATACATTATTAATCAATACCCACTAAAAAATCAAAAAGTTTTATACGGTTCAAAAGTTTTTTTGTTAACCAATTCGATAGCCTATACTTTACCAGATGTCACTGGGTGGAGCACAAATGAAATCGTAACTTTTTGTAACCTTTTAGGGATTCCATATGTATTAAATGGTTATGGAAAGGTAGTAAACACCAATTTAGTAGCTGGGGCCCCTTTAAGTCCAAGTGAAATTTTAGAAATAAATCTAAGTATTTAAAAAACATTGTAAAGAGTTGAAAATCAATTCTTTTTTAATGAAATCAATTTGCTAAAAACAAAATAATAGTGTATAATTTTAGATAGAATAGAGGAAGTGCATAAGATATGAATTTACGCGTACACAATCCAGAAGTCGCTGGAATCCAAATAGCAACACATGAATTTGAAACTCGTTTTATTAATGGCGAACGACACGTTGGAGACTTAAACGATTTTAATACACTTTATCAAGAATTAAAAAAAATAATTCAAGATTATAAAAAACTTTATTTAGAAGCAAGAGAGGAAAGTACTAGAAAAGAATACGATACCTTTTTAGCTCAAGAAATTGATTTTTTAAATTTAATGAATGAAATTATGTCTAATTTAGAAAATTATCATGATGTCGTAGGTTTTGTTGAAGGAAGAGAAATTAAAAAAGAAATGGATCACGCACGCACCATTATTCTTTATCGAAACATTGAAAGACAAATTGCGATTTTAAGAAGAATGAAAGGAAACATGCCTGATTCGTATGTAGAACAATATAAATCGTTAACGAAACAATATAAAAAATTACGAAAAGAAGTGATAGAAGCCGAAGCTTATATAATTGAAAAATCATCTACAGAATACAACACCATGGAAGTCACAACTTCGAGCGATAGAAAGAAAAACTATTACACCATCGATCAAGAATTTTACAATAAGCTTCCTTTAATCACCGATAAATGTAAATACATCGAATTAATTATTAATAACATTGAAAAAGTGAAAGGTAAAAAATCATTTGTCACTTATTGTGGTGTCACGAAAGAAATTTCAACAAAACACGTTTGGAGATACCGTCAATACATCAGTTTATTAACCAATCTTTATAAAAAATATGAAAGAGAAGAAAAAGACTTAATCAAACAAGAAAATGAACGAAGCAATACTGATGTTTGTGCCAGTCAGTATGCAAGTATTATCATTGCTTTATATAAATTAGGATTTGAAGCCTTACCACTAATCAACCATCCTGATCGTGTCATGACCGTAACGAGTATTGATGGCTTAGAATTGACTATTTTAAAAAGTAGATTAGAAAAGTTTGAAGAATTAATCAGCAAATACGAAGATTTAAAGAAAATGACGCCTTACTTAGATGAAAATAGTGAATTAATGCTAGTTCAAAATATAGAAAAATATCAAAAATTACCTGAAAGAAAAAGAGAAATCTTTAATAGAATTCGTTTTTTTGAACATCAGGAAGAGAGCGAAAAGATTTTAGAAAAAATAAATCAATTAAAAAAGGAACTTTATGAATTATATATGGCTGAAAAATTTGTTATTTTTGCTAATATGAAAGCTATTTTTAAAACAAGTGGCTTACCAGAGCAAATGAGTGTTTTCTACACCAACATTATGGGAAACATCAGTGGATTTAGTGTCAGTTCAAAATACACCGATGAAGAAAAATTACAAGTTTTAACGGATATTTTATTAAAATTAGAAGAATTTGAAAAAAGAAAAGAAGAAAACAAAATAAACTTATCCCTTCCATTAATTATAGAAAATTCTTCTAATTTTCTAAAGAAAATAATGGTAAATGTTAAACAAATTATAAGTGCTTTACCAGGAAAAAATAAACAGCATGTAAAAATAATAAAAATTCGAAAAGGAAAAAATAAAAACGATTTATTAGAAAGAATTAAGGAGCAATCAGGATACATAGCAGCTTCGATTGGCATGACTGTCTTTGCTGGATTAAGTTCTTTTGTTTCATCTTATGAAATCAATAAAAATATTGTACCAAAAAAAGAAGAGAAAACCTCATTTAAAGAAGAAACAAATGAAATGGATGAGGTGATAGAGAAAATTTATCAAAGAGTGGAAGAAACAAAAGAATCCGGTGGAATTGTAACTTATGATTACAATGGCATTTTACTTGAACTAGATTCTAACGCGCCAGACTTCAAAGATAAAAAAATGGCCTTAGAAAGAAATGGAGCCATTGAAATAAAACAAGAAATAGGAGGAAGAGCAGCATGAGACCCATGGAACTTTATGACATTTTAACTTTAGAAAATAATAAAGAGTACACCATTGCTAACATGGTAGAATATAAAGATTCAACGTATTTGTATTTAATAGAAGTTGATGAGAACGAAGAGATTATCGAAAATACTCAAACCATTGTTAGACGTATCATTAAAGATGGCGAAGAAGCGGTTGAGAAAGTCACCAATAATGAAGAATATAAAGAAGTCGCTAAATTATTCTTTGATTTGTTTAAAGATTTAGCAATCGAAGAAACAGAAAATACAGGAGAACAATCTACGAATTAGATTGTTTTTTCGATAAAGGACTATTTTTACATCAAAGTTAACAAAAAAGCAAATAAAATTGAATAACCAAAAATTAGGAGGAAACTTATGAGATTAACCAAAAGATTTATTGTAAAAAGTTTAGATAAATTAGAGTTAAGCCCATCTATTCGCTATGAAAGATATTATATTAATAAAAATTTAAGAATTCAGAAAAAAGAAGACAAATTAGAAAAAGAAATACTAAACAATCAAAATGAATTGATTGAAAAAATATTGATTTCAAATCAAGAATTTGAAGTGTTAAAGAGTCAAGCCAATCAAAAAATAATCAGAGACAGTTATCTTTATTTGAAAGACGAGCGAGTATCGATAAAAAAATACCTTGAAGAATTTAGTGGATTAAATCGTGTTGAAGTAAAATTTAGTACCAAGGAAGAACTAGAAAGTTATCAAAAAGAACTTTGGATGGGAAAAGAAATTACAAGTACTCCTTTGGCTTTTGATAAAGACTTATGTAAACTAACACAAAACGAATTTTTAAAAGAATTAACAAAGGCTTTAAAAGAATAATGGGAACATTATAAAGCTTTAATTTTTTAATGCAAATAAAAAACAAAGAATTAAAGTTCTCTGTTTTTTTGATTACACCAATCTTTTCCATGAAGAATACGGGTTACAAGCATAGAAGAAGAAGTATCTCCCACCACATTGAGCATCGTAGCGGGGGCATCAATAATCGTTGCGATAATAGTAAGAATAGGAAGAGCTGAAATAGGAAATCCCATCAGCGTTAAAATAAGCATTTCAGAAATGGTCCCTCCACCAACAGGTACAGCTGTGACCAGTAAATTAGCTAAGAAAGCAGTAGTTATAATCTTACTAAAAGTACCAATACTATAAATATCAAGTTGAAACAAATAAACCAGAAACATAATTTTAAACACACTACCAATAATTGATCCATCTTTATGAAAGCTCGTCCCTAAAGGAATCGTTGTCTCCGCAATATCATTTGGAATACCCATTTCTTTAGCAGATTTTACATTAATAGGAATCGAAGCCGCAGAAGAACAGGTGGCAATAGAAGTGGCAGTAGGGGCAAAGATATGTTTCCAAAAAAGCTTAAATCCTTTTTTTCCACCTGAAAGGTAAGCGTACAAACTGTAAATAATAAAATAGAAAAGAATAGAAACGATAAGATAAATCACAAATGTTTTTAAAAAACCTGTAGCAATCGATTCACCATAAGTTCCAATAAGTGAAGCAAAATAACAACCGAGCCCAATAGGTGCGTAAATAAAGCACAAATCAATTAACTTCAAAACTACCGTGTTTGCTGACTCTAAAAACTCTAAAAGGCGTTGGCCATCTTTCCCTGTTTTATTAATGGCCACCCCTACTAAAATAGCAAATAAAACAAGTGCAAGTAAATTTTCTTTTGAAAGTAATTTATAAAAATCATTAGTACTAATCGCACTCACAGTTCGTTCTAATAGATTTAATTCTAATTCCGTGCCTTCGGTTTCATAAGTTTGTTCCATCACCATCGTATAAGAATCTGTCTTAACTAAAGGAACAAAAAGCGTTGTCGCTAAGCCTATTATCAAAGCAACAATAGACGTAATAAGAAACACAAAAACAATGCTAGATAAAAGTTTTCCTAATCTTTTAGGGGTTTTAATTTTTGCAATTGAAGTACAAACTGTCAAAAAAATAAGGGGAACAATTAAAACAAACATCAAATTCATAAAAAGCTCGCCAAACGGATTGAATACCGTCGCTTTTTCTTTTAAAATCAAACCAACGATACAACCCACCACTAAAGAGCCCAGTAAAAGTATCGTTTGTTTATAATTTTTTAAAAATTTTTTCATCTTTTTACACTCCTTTTGCTATTATCATATTCAATCCACCCAAAAAAGAACAGAATTTAAAATCCACACTTATTAAAAAAATAAGTTTATAAATCCACAATGTGTGATATAGTTTTAGTAGGTGGACTATGAACAAAGTATATATAAAAATGAACAATAACGAAGAGTACTTAAGCTTAGGAAATGTCTTTCGAATTATAAAAGAAGAAAGCAAAAGCAAATTGAATGCTTTACAATCCGAAATCTTTTATAGCTTATTTGATGAATACATCAATGATACTACCATTAATAACTATTGTGTGGGCGTAAGAGCAATAGGGGATGCTTACAAACAAATCATGATTCATAAACAGAAAAAGTATGAAAAAAAAAAAGAAAATGTAAAAAGTATGGCTTTAAACTGTCTTCATATCTTAGAAGGAAGGCTTTTTGAAGACCTTTCAATAGAAGAAATAAATCAAAACAAAAGCTTTCAAAACTTAAGTGTGCGCTTCTATAACTTAAGTAAAAACGATCAAAATTGTTCTTATGACTTAAAAAATAAATTAAAAGAGGCTTTAAGTGAAAAAAACTATTACGACATCTTTACTGAATGTATCTTCTATGCTGTTTTAGGAAATAAACAGCCTCTCTATGAAAAAGAACGTCAAAAAACAAAAATAGAAGCCATCCTAAAAGACTCGTGTTTAAGCTACAAAGGTTTAGAAGACTATTTACTTTTAACTTTAAATGGAAACGTGAATCATGATTTTACCTTAAAAAAACTAGCAAAAGAAGGAAATGTATACGCAAGTTATGAAATGGGCATTAAAGAGTACAATGGATTAATCAGCGGAGAACCGAGATACGTTGAAGCGTATCGTTATTTATCTGTTGCCGCTTTAAGTCATCATGCGGGGGCTTTATACACCATTGGAAATATGTATTTGAAAAAGAAAATCGGTGAAAACCAAGAAGAGGAAGCTTACCACTATTTAAAAAAAGCCATGGATTTAGGGAGTGTTGCCGCTATAAACTCTATAGGTCTCATGTATTTAAATGGTATTTATGTCGAAAAAAACGTAGAAAAAGCTAAAAAATATTTTAAAGAAGCGGCTTCAAAAGAATGTGTGTACGCTTGCAATAACTTAGGTAAAATTCTGGAAAAAGAAAAGAACGTTAAAGAAGCCTTTAATTACTTTTTAAAAAGTGCCAATTTAGGAGAAAGTTGGGCTTGCAATCAAGTAGGAGAATACTACCGTAAAGGAATCATTGAAAAAGATAATCAAAAAGCTTTCGATTATTATACCGAAGCTTTAACAAGTGACTACAAACATATTTGTTACTACGCGTATTATAACTTAGCCCTATATTATTATAAAAATGGCAATATGGAAGGTTTAATAAATAAAGATAAAATAAAATATAGAGAATACTTAGAAAAAGCTTCTAAACATGGAATTTTAAAAGCAAGCGTTGAACTTTTCTATGATCACTATCAGAAATATTTAGAAAAGAAAGAACCTTTAGAAAAAGAAAAAGTTTTAGTATATAAAGATAAAATCGAATCACATAAAGAATTTGATATCGCTTTAAAAGAACAAATTGAAAACGCTTTAAGAAAAATGGAAAAAAATTTAAAAATAAAGATAGAAACGCTTTGAACATTTCTATAAAAGGATGAGCTTGTAACTTCTTTTTTAAAGAAGAACAAGAAAAATTTAAAATTTTGTTTTATCAATATTTTAATGAAGATTTTCTTTTATATAGTAAAGAGCAAGTGAAAAAAAACGTGGAAATGAAAAAAACACGCTAATGAAGTAACTTTGTCCAATAATGAGGATGGAATTGGTCGTGTTCTATTAAAAAAATTTTAAGTTTATAAATAATCATGAGTGCTGAATCATAATTTTTTACTAGAGGTGAAAACACATGAAATTTGATTATCGTTTTGGCAATCAGTATTTTAATTATTATGATAAAAAAGGAGTAAAAAGTACCGTTTATGATATTTTAGCTCCTGAACAAGAACAAAAAGAACAGCCAGGAAAAGAATACTTAATGAACCCATTACCTATTTTTGATAATCCTAATTACAAAGGAAGTGGAAAACTTAAAGGAAAAGTGGCCATTATAACAGGAGGAGATAGTGGTCTTGGAAGAGCCGCAGCCATTGCTTTTACTAAAGAAGGGGCTTCTTTAGTCATACCTTACTACAACGAACATGAAGATGCTTTGTATACAAAAGAATACATCGAAAAACTAGGTGGTACCTGTCTTTTATTAAGTGGGGATATAACGAAAAAAAGTTTTAGTGAAGAAATTATAACTAAAACATTAGAAACCTTTGGAAAAATTGATATTTTAGTCAATAATGCGGGTGTTCAATACCAACAAGATACGTTAGATAAAATAAGCGATGAACAATTTGATTGGACCATGAAAGTAAATGTTTATGGCATGTTTTATTTAACAAAAGCCATTCTTCCTTACTTAAAATCAGGAGCTTCCATCATTAATCTATCTTCAATCACCACTTTTTATGGAGAACCACAATTGATTGACTATGTTACTACAAAGGGAGCGATTGTTGGATTTACAAGAGCTTTAGCTAGAAATTTAGCTTTAAAAAATATCCGTGTCAACGCCATTGCCCCAGGTTTCTTTTGGACACCTTTACAACCCGCATGTTGGGTAAAAGAAAAGATTCCATCTTTAGGAAGTAACGCCGCTATGGCAAGAGGAGCGATGCCTTATGAACTTGCTCCAACCTTTGTCTTTTTAGCATCAGAAGATTCAAGTTACGTAACAGGACAAGTCATTCACAACAATGGTGGGGACGTAATGGGTTAAAGTTTAAAGAAGCCTTTAAAATCATTCGTCAAAATAATTTGCAATTTTTTCAATTTTCTGATATAATCGAAGTGCTTTAAAAAAGCAAGGCATGTAATCCGCTTAAATAAATCGTTAATGATTACAGAAGAAAAGTTAGAAAGGAAAAAATATGGCTAATTTAGTAGACAAAATTAACAAACGCCACATGAGAACCGATGTTCCAGAATTTCGTGTTGGAGACATTGTAAGAGTAGACGTTAAAGTTATTGAAGGAAAAAAAGAAAGAATCCAAGCTTTTGAAGGAATTGTTATTGCTAAAAAAGGTTCTGGAGTATCTGAAACTTTTTCAGTACGTAAAAAATCAGGAAGTGTTGGAGTAGTAAGAGTTTTTCCTATTAATGCACCGACGATTGATAAAATTACAGTGGTGAAAAGAGGCATGGTTCGCCGTGCAAAACTTAACTTTATTAAAAATATGCGTAAAGAATATAAAGTTAAAGAAAGAAACGCTAGTGCAAAAGATGTCGCTTAAAACATCTTTTTTTATTTGAAAATGAAGAAGTATGACTTCTTTTTTTCATTATTTTTTTGTATAATAAATAAAGAAAAGAGCGGATAAAATGAAAGAAAAAATAAAAAAAAATATTAAAGAATTAGGTCCATACATTTTAATTTTAATAGCTGTTTTAACCATTAGAACCTTCTTTATCACCCCAATAAAGGTCAATGGCCAGTCCATGTACGATACTTTAGATGGAACCGAATACATGCTCCTAAATAAAATGAGTAAAATAGAACGTTTTGATATTGTAGTTGTAAAAGCCAATAATGATGAATTAATCAAAAGAATCTATGGTCTTCCAGGTGAAACTATTTCTATCGAAAACAATACGATTTATATTAATGATAAAAAAATAGAAGATGCTTACGCTTATGGTGAAAATAGTGATTTTGAAAAAATAACCTTAGAAGAAGATGAATACTTTATTTTAGGAGACAATCGAGCCGTCTCTTTAGACAGTCGTTACATAGGTCCAGTTAAAAAAAGTCAAATCAAAGGAACCGCTGATTTTATAATCTTTCCTTTTAACCGTTTTGGAAAGGTCGAAAAATGATTAAAAGCAAAAAAAGGGAAAATTATTTATCATGGGACGAATATTTTATGGGCATTGCTAAATTATCAGCCATGCGTAGTAAAGACCCTAGAACTCAAGTTGGAGCGTGTATAGTAGGAAAAGACAATCGTATTTTATCAATCGGTTACAATGGAACACCAAATGGATTTAGTGATGATGCCTTTCCGTGGGAAAGAGAAGGTCACCCATTAGAAACAAAATATTTTTATGTTTGTCACGCTGAACTAAATGCCATATTAAGTTTTCGTGGAAGTCGTAAAGATTTAGAAGGGTCTAAAATTTATGTGGATTTGTTTCCCTGTAATGAATGTGCCAAAGCCATTATTCAATCGGGAATAAAAGAAGTCGTGTATTTAAGTGATAAATATAAAGAAAGTGATAACAATATTGCCTCTCGAAAACTATTAGATATCTGTGGCGTCACCTATAAAAAAATAAGTTCTCTAAAAAATAGAAAAATTGAAATTGAATTGAGTGAGTCAGAATGAAAACCGATTTAAGAACCATTCCAAACGTTGGAAAAAGAACTAAAAGCGCTTTAAAGAATATTGGAATAAATTATGTAGAAGATTTAGTGGGGCAAGATCCAGAAGAACTTTATTTAAAAGATTGTGAACACAAAGGTTTTAAAGAAGACAAATGTGAATTGTATCTTTTTAGAATGATCATTTATTATGCGGAACATACCTCTTGGGACGAAGAAAAATTAAAATGGTGGTATTGGAAAGACAAAGAGTACCCAGAAAAAAAGGAGTAATCCATGAAATTAGAAGACCTAAAATTGGAATATGACCAATTACAAAAGAAATATGGAGCAAAAGACTTAGATTCCATCTATTATGGTGGAGAAAAAAATAACCCAGAGATTTGTTTTGTATTTATGAATCCAACGAAAAAAAATCCGGCCTCGAAAAAAGAATGGCAAGGATTAAAAGCTCCGTGGATTGGTACAAAAAATATTTGGGATTTATTTTATCAAGTCAATTTATTAAAAGAAGAGGTTTACTGGCAAATAAAAAGTAAAAAAGGAAGTGAATGGGACTATCAATTTGCAGAACTTGTATATGAGGAGGTAAAAAAACATCATTATTATATTACCAATCTAGGTAAATGCACACAAGTAGATGCAAGGCCTTTACCTGATAGCACCTTTAAAGAATATTTAAATTTATTCTTAAAAGAAATAGAAATCGTGAATCCTAAAAAAATAATTTTATTTGGAAATCAAGTGAGCAGTCTTGTTTTAAATGAAAAAATTACTGTTTCCACTTGTAGAAGAAAAAAATTTATAAAAGAAATTGGCTCGAAAAAATACCCTTTATATGCGGTTTTTTACCCTGTTGGAAATGGAAGATTTAACCTAGATAAAGCCATTGACGACATTAAATGGATTATTGAAAATGAGTAAAATAAATAAAAAATTTGAATAACAATCGAAAGTAGGGTGTTTTAGGTGAAAGAACAACAATTCAATACTTTAATAAAAGATTTATCGCGTTGTAATAAATGTACAAATAGGACTTGCTCTCATCAATCTCTTATAAATATCTTTAAAGATAATGAGTTTTCTGTAACGATTCCTTCTATTTGGACTGATTGGTTTCATCATTTAAATGAAAAAATAATGATTATTGGCCAAGACTGGGGTCCTTTCATAGATATGGACCAACTAAACAAAAAACTTCTTCCTGATAAAAGCAATTGGCAAGAATTAATGGATTCCGAAAAAAGTCGAACTAAAAAATTATTAGAAGAATATATACCTGTTAAACACACGGTGCGTGTTTAACAGTCGGGCATAACCCCACTG
>CAJTUR010000011.1:18838-44104 GCA_910579535.1 uncultured Bacilli bacterium | reverse complement strand
GCAGTGGGGTTATGCCCGACTGTTAAACACGCACCGTGTGTTTAACAGGTATATAACTCTTTCACTAACTCTTCTATAATTTTAAAATCTATACAGTTTTCTAGTTTTCTTACTAAGTGTTCCTTAGGTACTAATTCTTCTAATGTACTTAATATCATACAATCTTTTTTATATTCTTGTTTACTCATTGCCATATTTCTTTACTCCTTATATTACCTATTTAAATTATAGCATTTCTACATTAAAAAAGTAAGAACTCAATGACCACTTTTAGGTAATATAAGGTCGTTCTTACACTCTTATTATACTACATTTTTTATCAAAGAAAAAGACTGTTGTGTCTATTTGTCAACAGTCTGAAATTGTATAAAAATACAATTTTTTTGTTTAAAATAAAAAAAGCTTTAAAGCTTTTAATAAAGTTCTTCACAAGTTCCAGAATCAGGACGGTAAAAACAGTGATTTTTATATCTCCCAGCAAGTTGTTGGTTATACCATGTACTTGTACAACTTGTATTTTTAGCTGGAGCATAAAACCATAACGAGTGAGTTGCTGGGTAGTAATATTCACCACGTAAAGCTCTCTCTGCAAGATTTTTTTCTAATGTGGTAGGACTTGCTTGAAATAAAGAACCATTGATTCCAGCAAATTGATTTTTTTGGTAAACAGCATCCGTTATGGACCTTACGTCTTTAAAAGTTAAACAATTTGCTATCGCTCTATTTACAACAACATTTCCTACCATTAGCATTCCTAAGTTTCCTTCCGCTAAAGCTTCAGCACGCATTATACGAGCAAGTAATTCTAATTCTTTTGTCGTGTAATTTGTAAGCATTATGATCACCTAGTATTATAATATGAAAAAACTTGCTAAATTGTTAATTCTTTGTTATGATAAAAACATCTTATTTAGGGGATTAGTTAAATGGTATAATAGGAGTCTCCAAAACTTTAGTTGGGAGTTCGATTCTCTCATCCCCTGCCATGTGAATATTACTCCAAGTTATTGGAGTTTTGATATAATCTATTAAATATTTTAAGTGAGGATAATATAATGAATCATGCATTTAGATTAGTTGAAGGTAATGATATAAAAAAAGAAATAATTTCTTATTGTCAAAGCAAAATATAGAAGCTGGAGTTATTATTTCGGCTGTGGGATGTATTCAACATTTGCATATTCGTCTTGCTGAAGCAAAAAATTATATAAATGCAAAAGAACGTTATGAAATTGTTAGCATAACAGGAACTGTATCGAAAGATGATGTTCATATTCATATATCAGTATCAGACAATACAGGCAAAACAGTTGGTGGTCACCTAAAAGATGGCACCATTGTGGATACAACATGTGAGATTGTAATATATGAATTAAAAGATTATATTTTTACTCGCGAATTAGATAATATAACTGGATATGATGAATTGTTAATCCAAAATAAAAAAGAAAGGTTTGTAGAATAAAAAGTTTTTTAGTTTTTCTTGTTACGTTTCATTTGCTATTCAAACAAATTTTAATAAGTTTTTTATAATATATAATCAAAAAAACTTTAATTGAAGTGATAAAAAAATATAGACACTTTCTTGGATATAAGAAAAGAGTTTTTTATATGAGTAAATTGAGTTACGAAGATAAAATAAATATTTATCAAAAGAAAAAACAAGGACAATCTAGGTATTCATTTGCAAGAGAATATAGTATAAAAGATGGTAACATATTTTATATAGTTAGTTAAATAGATAAACATGAATACGATATTCTTAGAATAACCAAAAATAAAAAATATCCAAAGCAATATAAGAAAGAGGCAATATGGTCTGTTGTCATTGATATTGGATTGTCTGGACCATGATCATTATAAAATTGGATTAGGTGATTAAACTTATTAATTATTCATAAAGTTATCATTTAATAAATCGAAATAACGATCTATATGGGGAAGTATTGAATCTTATTTTTTAGAACAATTTTGCAATTTGTTCTAAAATGAGTGAAAAAGATGGGGAATTTATAGTTTCGCTTATTGATTATTTTGAAATGGATATTTATTTAGAAAATTTTGATGGAAAAGTAAAAGGTTATATAGAGAATTAATTATACAAAATGAAGGTGAAATGAGTTAGGAATAAGAAAAAAGCCTTTTGTTCAAGTTTTAAAGAGACGCTTGTATCTTTTATAGAATTAATATATAATAATTTAGCATAAGTTATTAAGACAATATTTATGCTGGTAAAATGAGATTGAACACAGTTAGGGAGGGGGTTCAGTTCTTTTATCAAATTTTAATAATAAAAATTTATTTTAATTTAGCTTTTTGAAAGGAAGAAATTTATATGCTTAAAAAACAACAAATAGAAATAGAAAGAATGATTTTTTTAGAAAATTGGGTGCTTGCGCATAAAAAAGATAAAGAAAGTTCTTTAGAGGAAAAAATCACTTTTTTAAAATCTAATGGTTTTAATAAAGAGGAAATAGATTATTTAATTAGTGCTGATTTAATTCCTTATCCTATTCTATTTTCTTATTGGTCAAGTTTTCAAAATAGTGCTATAGAAATGGAGCCATTAAAATTTTATAATACTTTACAAATTACTTTTAATGTCACTTTTGACATTATTCAGAATAGAATTGAAGCCATACAGGCTATAAATGCTTATTTTTTAAAAAAATCTCAAGTTAATCCTTTTGTAAATTCAGAATATTACGATCGTCTTTTACAAAATCATATTTTTAATGTTCCTTTGTATAAGGATGAGGTGGCTCATTGTAAAAGTTATGATGAAAATTGGGCTTATTTAATGAATCAATTACAAGAAAAAATGAGTCGTTTACAGAATGCTTTAGAAAAATCTGAAAGAAGAAGTATTATCTTAGAAATGGAGCCATTATTGAAAGAAATGTCTAAGATTAATAATTATGGTTTAAATGATATGGAATTTTTCTCTAAAGAAAGTAATAAAAAAATATAATATGAATTTTTTTATTTGAAAGAGGGTTATGATATGAAAAATGTTATACTAACGGGAGATCGTCCAACGGGACGTTTACATATTGGTCATTATGTAGGTTCATTAAAACAAAGGGTGGAACTTCAGAATACAGACTATGATAAGTTTTTTATCATGATTGCTGATGCACAAGCTTTGACAGATAATTATGGTAATCCTTCCAAAGTACGCCATCATATTATTGAAGTTATGCTTGATTATTTATCAGTAGGTTTAGACCCTAAAAAAATTACGTTTTTTATTCAGTCAGAGGTGAGAGCTTTACCTGAAATTACCGCTTATTATATGAATTTAGTTACTTTAAATCGATTGCTTAGAAATCCAACTGTGAAATCAGAAATTCAGTTAAGAGGATTTGATAGTGAAGACAAAGGCATTCCAGTTGGTTTTGTTAACTATCCGATTAGTCAGGCAGCTGATATTACCGCTTTTAAAGCTACTATTGTGCCTGTTGGGGATGATCAACTTCCAATGATTGAGCAAACACGTGAAATTGTAAGAAGTTTTAATCATATTTATGAAAAAGACGTTTTATGTATGCCCAAACCTCTTTTAGCTGAAAATGAAGTTTGTTTAAGATTACCTGGTATTGATGGTAATAATAAAATGAGTAAATCATTGGGGAATTGTATATTTTTAACCGATGATTCTAAAACTCTTGAAAGTAAAATTAAGAGCATGTATACGGATCCCACACATGTTAAAGTTGAAGATCCAGGTCATGTAGAAGGAAATATTGTTTTTACTTATTTAGATGCTTTTTCATCCGATGAAGATTTTAAAAAATTTTTACCAGAATATAAGAATTTAGATGAACTAAAAGACCATTATCGTAGAGGTGGTCTTGGTGATATGAAAATAAAACAATTTCTGTATAAAATTATGGAAGAACTTTTAATCCCTATTCGAGAAAAAAGAAAGTATTACGAAGCACACATTAGCGAAGTTCTAGATGTGTTAAAAGAAGGAACAGAAGTGGCCAATAATTATGCTAATAAAACGTTATTAGAAATTAAAGAAGCTATGGGTATACTTTATAATCAAGACTTTTTTGACGAACAAATAAAAAGATATGAATAAAAATCCCTTGATGGATTTTTTTTATTTTAAAACTGTTAGGGTAAATCTTTAATAATTGTGGTATAATAATTTTATAAAATATAGTTTAGTCATTTGTGAGTCATGTCTATATGTTATATTTAATTAGGTGAAAGGGTTATTATGAAAAAATTTTTTAAAGTTGTACCTAAATACGCTTGTATTCCACTTCTTTTGGCAATTGTAGTTAATAGTCTAGTTTATAATGGCTCAAAAGTAATTACAAATCATTTAGAACATTATGATTTTTCTATCTTTCTTGATGATTGGCTTCCATTTTTAAATGTTTTTATTGTTATTTATATTTTAGCTTATTTGCATTGGGGTATTGGCTATATTGTTATTTCTAGAGAAAGTAAGGAAAAGTGTCACTTTATTGTTGCAGCGGATGTGCTTGCTAAAATTATTTGTTTATTTTTCTTTTTGGTTGTTCCTACTTATATTGTGCGTCCTACTATTACTTCCAATGATTTTTTTTCTTTTTTAACACAATTTATTTATAAAATGGATGACCCTGTTAATTTGTTTCCTTCTATTCATTGCTTAGAAAGCTATATGGTTTTTAGAGGGTGTTTAAATTTGAATGTTTCTAAAAGTTATAAAATAGGAATGGGACTATTTATGATATTGGTTTGTCTATCTACTGTTTTTGTAAAACAGCATGTGGTGGTCGATATTGTAGGTGGTATTTGCATTGCTGAAATTAGTTATCAAATCGTTAAAAGATTTAAGTGGTTTAAAAAGTAGAATTTATTGAGGTTTTTGTTATGGATAATGTGAGTCATTCTTTACAAAAAGAAACTCGAAAAAAGATTTTTTGGGCTTTCTTTTTTATCTTATTGATGATAGGAAGTATTGGTTTAATTATAGGATTTAATAAAGAATTTTCTTTAAAAATGTTTCTTTCTTTTTTAAAAGGAACAAATATAGGGTTTATTATTTTTTCAATATTAGTTATTGTATTTTATATTTTAGCTGAAGGATGGAGTATTGTTACTGTTGCCAAAGCGTTTGGTTATACATTTAAAAAAAGTGATGCTCTTTATTATGCTGCAGCGGATATTTATTTTTCTGCTGTTACACCTTCTGCTAGTGGTGGGCAACCAGCTAGTGCTTATTTCATGTTAAAAGATGGCATTAGTGGTCCAGTCGTTACGGTCTCACTTCTATATACTTTATTTATGTATTCCATTTCTATTATTCTTTTAAATGTAGTGGTCTTAATTCTTCATCCTAGTATTTTTATACATTTAGATTGGATGGCACAATTATTAGTTGTGATAGGTTTTATGGTTCAAAGTTTCTTTCTTTTTCTTTTTTATTGCTTACTTTATAAAGATAAATCTTTGAAAAAAATAAGTATTTGGGGATTGAACTTGTTGGTTAAATTGCATTTGATCAAAAATCGAGAAGAAAAATTAAAACGACTTGATGATGCTATTGAAAGATATCAAGCTTCGTCAAAAATGATTCATGGAAAGAAAAATGTGTTAATTAAACTCTTTTTATTTAATTTATTACAAAGAATTTGTCAAATTGGTGTTATAATATTAGTATTCTTAGCAACAGGTGGCTCTTTTAGTGATGTATTTGATATTTTTGTTATTGAATGTCTCGTTATTATGGGAGCTTATTCTATACCTATTCCTGGTGCAATGGGAGTGACAGATTATTTGATGCTTAATGGATTTCTTCGTTTGATGCCCATGGAACAAGCTGTGAATTTAGAGTTATTAAGTAGAGGTGTATCTTTTTATTTTTGTATCCTTAGTTGTGGCATTTTAGTAATAATTAGATATTTAAAAATTAAGAGGAGTAGTAAATTATGATTGGAGTGTTTTCTTATACGGTTATTTTAACGTATTTGTCTTTTATATCTGCTTGTTTAGGTATTGCTTTTTCATTAAATCAATCTGGTTATCCTTATATCGGTGTTTTCTTTTTACTTTTTTGTGGGTTATGTGATGCTTTTGATGGCAAAGTGGCTAGCTCAAAAAAAAATCGAAGTGTTTTTGAAAAAAAGTTTGGTATTCAAATTGATTCTTTAGCGGATTTAGTAGCTTTTGGTGTTCTTCCAATGTGTATTGGAATAGCCGTTTATCGTTCTTCATTTTTTATTAATGATTTTATACTTTCTCATATGGATTCTTGGGGTGTTTATTTCTTTCGCTTTTTTGTTTTTGGAATCTTTCTCTTTTATGCTTTAGCAGCTATGATTCGCTTAGCTTATTTTAATGTTACTGAGGAGGAAAGACAAAAAAAAGAATCAGGTGCACGTAAAACTTATACAGGACTACCTGTTACTTCAAGTGCTTTAATTTTTCCTAGTTTGCTACTTTTAAATTATCTTACGTCTTTAGATCTTTCTTTGCTCTATATAGGAGGACTTTTAATTACAGGTTTTTTGTTTTTGTTAAAATTTCAAATAAAAAAATTAGATACTAAAGGAATTATGATGTTAGTAAGTCTTGGAATAGTAGAGCTTTTAATATTAATTTTTGTTGGGGGGGGGGTTAGATGAAAAAAGAAAGTCTAACTTTAAGGTTTTTGTATAGTTCATTTATTGGGAGAGTTCTATTAAAAATAATAACTCTTCCAATTTTTTCTAAGTTCATTGGCTTTTTTTTATCTACAAGATTCTCTAAGCTGTTTATAAAACGATTTGTGTTAAAAAACGGAATTCAATTAGAAGAATACGAAAAAGTAAATTATAAAAGTTTTAATGCTTTTTTTACAAGACAAATAAAAAAAGAAAAGCGAAAAATATCTCAGAATGTAGGCAATTTTATTGCACCATGTGATGGTTTTTTAAAAGTTTATGATATAAAAAAAGGATTGATTTTTCCCGTTAAGCAAAGTTATTATAGTGTATCCTCTTTACTTCAAAATGAGGTTTTAGCAAAAAATTATCAAGAAGGGTATTGTTTAGTGTATCGTTTATGTGTTAATCATTATCATCGTTATTGTTATTTAGATGAAGGATATCATAAATCTCCAATTTTTATAAAGGGTCGTCTTCATACGGTAAGACCTATAGCTTTAGAAAATGTGGCTGTTTTTTCAGAAAATTCTCGTGAATATACCCTTTTAGAAACCAAACATTTTGGAGAAATTATCCAAATAGAAGTTGGAGCTTTATGTGTGGGTAAAATTAAAAATTATCATAAAGAGTATCATTTTAAAAAAGGCGAAGAAAAAGGGATGTTTTTGTTCGGAGGAAGTACTATTATTGTACTTGTAAAAAAAGAACAAGTAAAAATTTTAAGTGAATTTTTAGAGGATAAAGAAATTCTTGTTAAAATGGGTGAAAAAATAGGAGAAAAAAGATAAATTTTATGTTATAATTTTGTTTCTAGTGAGGTAGTTATGAAAAATAGAGAGAATTTGAAAATTTTTTGGCATTATATTCGTGAAGATAAATTAAAATTGTTTTTATATATTTTCTTAGTTGCACTTTCTTATTTTCCTTCTTTAATCTCCGTTTATTTTTGGGGAATTGCTATTGAAGCTTTAACTGTTTTAAATTTTAATCGTTTTTTCTTTTTGTTAGTGCTTTATGAGAGCATTCATATTCTTGCTTATTCTTTTTTACAAATTCCAAGAGATGCCTTGTATACGTATTTAGAAATTAAGTTTACAAAAAATGTAAGTAAAGATTTGTATCAAAAGATTGATAAGCTACCAGCTATCGCTTTTGAAGAAATTGCTGTAGGTGAATTTATTAATCGTTTGTACACGGATCCTGATCGTATTATGGAACTTTTAAGTAAAATGATTCGCTTGTTATGTAAGTCTGTAGTGGTTTTAATTGTTTTATTTATGGCTTTTAAAATTTCAATTGTACTGGGTTTAGAGGTGTTACTTCTTGCTATTTTTATGGGATTTATTTCAAAAAAGTTTTTTCCAAAAATTAAAAAAAGTCATGAGGAAATAAAAAAAGAAAGTGATGAATACGTTAAAGTAGCTACAGAAAATATATCTGGAATAAGAGAAATTAAATCTTTAGGCATTAAGAAAAATATTGAAAAAAATGTTTATGGCATTTTGGATAAGCTCTATACTCATACTAATAAAGTAAGAACGTATGAAAGATGGTATTATGGCCTTAATAATTTAGCTTATTTTATTATTCAGTTTATTATTTTATATACTGCTGGAAAATTTTTTGTAGAGGGTCTAATTACACTAAGTGCATTTATGATGCTTGAAAGCTATATTTGGCGTATTGATGAAGTCGTTGAAAGTATTAGCGATTTTGGTGTGAATTATAATAAAGTAATGGTCAGTTTAAAAAGAATTGGAGAAATTTTAAATAATAAGCTTTATCAAGATGAGGTTTTTGGAAGTGTTTCTTTAGATTCTATTCAAGGAAAGATTGAATTTAAAGCGGTTAAATTTAAATATAAAGAAGATGAAGATTATACTTTAAAGGGACTTAATTTAACTTTAGAACCCTATAAGAAAAATGCTATTATTGGTCGAAGCGGAAATGGAAAAAGTACAATTTTTAATTTGTTATTACGTTATTTTGATACAAGTGAAGGAACTATTTTAATAGATGGTGTTGATATAAAAGACTTAACTGAAGAGAGTTTAAGAAAACATATTTCTGTAATACGTCAGTCTCCTTTTCTGTTTAATTTGAGTATTTTTGATAATTTTAAATTGGTTAAAGAGTCGGTGACTTTAGAGATGATTCGAGAAGTTTGTAAAAAAGCTTATATAGATGAATATATTATGAGTTTGCCAGATGGCTATGATACCGTTATTGGTGAAGGAGGAATTAATTTATCGGGAGGACAAAAACAAAGAATTAGTATTGCTCGTACGTTACTTTTAGATACGAAAATTATCTTATTTGATGAGGCGACGAGCGCTCTTGATAATGAGTCTCAAGAATATATTAAAAAAACAATTGACGACTTAGTTAAGGATCATACCGTAATTATTGTTGCTCATCGTTTGTCAACTATTATTGATGCTGATGTGATTTGTGTGATCAACGAAGGGACGTTAAATGGCATGGGGACTCATAAAGAATTGCTACAAAGGAATGAGGTTTATAAAAGTTTGTATCAAAATTCAGGCGAAGGTAATTAAACGTCTAGTAAAAAGAAATATTATTTCTTTTTTTATTTTGTTATGTTAAACTGAGTTTAATAGTGGTGATTTTATGTGGGTTTATATTCTTATAGGCTTTGTTTCTTTTTTAATTTTTTATTTTATTTTTTTAATTAACCTTTTTATTAAATGGAGTAATAAGGTAAAAGAAGCTTTTTCAACAATGGATGTGTATTTTAAGAAAAGATGGGATCTTATTCCTAATTTAGTAGAAGTTGTTAAAGGCTATGCTAAACACGAAAGTGAAACGTTAGAAGAAGTGATTCGTTTAAGAAGTCAATCTTCATCTATGGATGAGGAAATTAAAAATAGCAATTTGCTGAATAAAAAAATTAGGCAAATTATGATTTTATCAGAAAATTATCCTGAATTAAAAGCGGATGAACAGTTTCGAAACTTAATCTCTAATTTAATAAAAATTGAAGACGAATTAATGAATGCAAGAAAATATTATAATGCCATTGTTCGCATTTATAATAATAAGATAGAGATTTTTCCTAATTGTTTAATAGCAAAACTTTTTGGTTATTCTTCTAAAATGATGTTTGAAGTTTCAGAAAATGAAAAGGAGCTTGTAAAGATAGAATTATGAAGAAACTTATTTTTTTAATTGTATTAAGTCTTTTTATGATTACTAATGTAAGAGCGATAAATGGAGGAGACAACGGCTATGTTATTGAAAAATATCTAGTAGATATAAAAGTAAATGAAGACAATAGTTTGGAAATAGAAGAGAGAATCACAGCAAATTTTAAAGTTAATAGACATGGAATAATAAGGAAAATTCCATTAAAAAATCAAGTAATAAGATTAGACGAAACTTATAGTTATAATAGGATTAAAGTAACAAATGTTTCTGTTAATGTTGACTATAAAAAGAGTGTAGAAGGAAATTATTTGAATTTAAAAATTGGTGATGCTAATAAAACCGTAAAGGGATTACAAGAATATGTCATTAAATATACTTATGATATAGGTAAAGATCCTTTAAAAGATAAGGATGAATTGTATTTTAATATAATTGGAATCGATTGGGATACTTCTATAAGTAAAGTAAACTTTAGAATTACAATGCCAAAAGATTTTGATGCTAATTTATTAGGTTTTTCTTCAGGAACGCAAGGTCAAATTTTGAATGATAAGATAATTTATGAGGTTAAAGATCAGGTTATAATTGGAAAGTATAATGGCGTTTTGAATCCTTATGAAGGAATTACAGTAAGATGTGAATTACCAGAAGGGTATTTTATTTATCATTTTAAAATAGATTTTATATATATCATTCCATTAATTTCTTTAATATTATCATTTTTTATCTGGTTTATTTATGGAAGAAATCATTTTATAGAGACAGTAGAATTCTATCCGCCAGAAGGGTATAATAGTTTAGAAATTGGGTATTTATATAAAGGTTATGCTAACGATAAAGATGTAATTTCATTACTAATCTATTTAGCTAATAAAGGGTATATAAAAATAGAAGAAATGAAATCGGATCATTTTTTAACTAATAAAAATAATTATAAATTTACAAGATTAAAAGATTATGAGGGTGAAAATCAAAATGAAAAAATGTTTATGAGTGGTTTTTTTAGAAAAACAGGATCTAATGAGATTGAAATACAGGATTTAGAAAATAAATTTTTTATCACTTCTCAAAGAATAAGAAATAATATTAATAATCGTGAAAATAAAAAAAAGATGTTTGAGCAAACATCTAAGAAATTTAGTTTAATTATTGTTATTTGTCTTATCATTTCTTTTTTAGTGTTATTAAAAAATATTGGTTTTATTTTAATTTTTCCAATGATATTTGTCATAGTTGGTTTAACAGTAGTCATTTTTCTGTTTCAAGCTTCAGATTCAAGTACTAATTCTGGAGAATTGAATGTTAGAATTTTTGCTCTTATATGGGGTGCAGGATTTATAGGCATTCCATTAGTAGCTATGATTATACCTATGGCTAAGCAATTAGATCTTATACCATTTTTTACTGAATATATTATTTGTATAGTACTTATGGTTATTTTAATCTGTAATATGAGGAAAAGAACGGAAGAAGGATCTGAAATCTATGGCAAAATAAAAGGATTTAGGAAATATTTACAAATTGTAGAAAAAGAAAAACTTGAGAGTATGGTTATGGTTAATCCTAGTTATTTTTATGATATATTACCTTATACCTATGTATTAGGATTAAGTGATAAATGGATTAAGAAATTTGAAGGAATAACAATTCAGGAGCCAAATTGGTATAGTTCTAATGAACGTTTTACTTTAAATCGCTTTGGTAACTTTATGGATACCTCTCTTAAAAACATGAGTAGTTTGATGACTTCTGTACCAACTAGTAGTTCAGAAGGTGGTTCAATCAGAAGATCGTCTTCATCCTCTTTTTCTAGAAGTTCAGGAGGGGGTTTTTCTGGAGGAGAATCTGGTGGTGGGGGTGGTTCTTCTTGGTAATCATTATTTTTAAAAGTATGTAAGGAGCAGATATACATGAAAAAAATAAAATATCTAATATTAGTAACTATGATGATTATGTTAGGTGGTTGTGTTCGTTACGATAGCACTATGGATATTAAAATAAATAAATCCATGAATTTTAGTATGATAATGGCCCTTGATAAAACGATGACAGGTGTGATGGGTAGTGAAGAGCCTTTTGAAGAAATAGATAAAAGTGAAGCTGAAAAATATGGTTTTAAAGTAAGTTCTTTCGAAGAAGGTAATATGAAAGGAATTAAATTAGAAAAGAAAATAAAAAATATTGATAAAGCCAGTATAGGAGAAGAAAATATTTTTGATTTAACTAATTTAACTAAAAAAGATGAAAGTTTTATTTTTCAAGTTAAAAAAGGTTTTTTTAAAAATACTTATATTGCCAAAATTAAATTTGAAACTAATGGTATGATGAATGAACGTCCTGATATGGATAACACTTTAACTGATGTAGATTTTGATATGAGTGATTCTCCTTTTGGAAATTTGGATTATGAAAGTATGATGGCATCTATGGATTTAAAATTTAATGTTCATTTGCCTTTTGGGGCAATTAGCAATAATGCAACTAATGCATCGAATCATAATAAAGATTTGGTTTGGGATTTAGTAAAGTTAAATAATGAATATATAGAATTTGAATTTTCTTTGTTTAATGGGATCCCTATTCTAGTAATCTTTTCAGCTCTTTTATTTTTAATAATTATGGCTATAGTCCTTTTTAAAAATAATGATAAAAATAAAGAAAAGAAGAACAAAAATTTAGATTCTCTTTCAGGTTTGGATGTTTCTTTCATTCCTACTTCTGAAAATAATAATCAAATGATTACAGAATCCAGTAATATTCGGCCTTTGATAAATAATACTGTGCAACCTAGTGTTACAATGCCATTAGAAGTGAATCGTGTCAACAAACAAGAGATTTCGGAGCTTTCTAATGCTCAAGGCTCTTTAAAGACAGATTTAAATTTCGATCAAAGCAATAATAATGCGAGTATACCATCTAATTCGTTTTTAAACATCAATTCAGAGATGAATGGTATTGTTTCAGCTTCTCCTCAAGAAACTAGGCTGGTTTCTTCAAATGAAACGGAGGGGACACAAGTCAATAAGGGTTTAATTCATTCTTCTTTTACTAATGATTCCAGTGCAACAATGAATCCTTCAAATGAAACTGTTCATACAGAATTAGGAAGTTTAGAAAATAATCAATCTCAATCTTCCTCTTTCAATACAAAAGAATCTAATTTTTTTAATAATTCAGAAAAAATGAATAATAATCCATTATCTCCATCCTTATCTAAAGAACAAAATATGGATTCTGTAAATGGTCAAGTTATGCAAGATTTAAAGGTTGAAGATGTTTTTAATGTTACACAAATCCAAGAAATTGAAAATGGACAGATCAAAAATTCAAATGATAATGGATTTTAAGCATTTGTCTTTTTTTATTGATTTTATATAAGGAAGTCGATATAATATTTTGCAAATGAGGTAGTTATGAAAAAAAGTTCTATAGTGGGGTATGTTTTGTTATTTTTATTTATTCTTTCTAATTTAGGCTGGTTTTTATTATATAAAAGAGAACAAAATAAACTTAAAAATGTCATTGTTCCAAGTTTGATGAATGATTATTATACAAAGCAATTAATACTCACTAATTATGCAAAAAGTCTAGAAGAAAAAAAGGAAGTGGGTTATGGTGAAAGAGGTTTATTTGATGTGCCTCTTGTTACTCAAAATCCTGATTATCCAAACGGATGTGAAGCAGCTTCAGCTGTGATGCTTCTTAATTATTATGGAATTGATATATCTTTGAAGAACTTTATAGATCAGTATTTACCTCAAAAAGATATATATGAAGTAAATGGGGTTCGTTATGGACCTGATCCTTCTCTTTATTATGCGGGAGACCCAGCAAGCCCTAATCGTGGATGGGGATGTTTTAATACTGTTATAGAAGACGCTATTTCTAAAGTTTTAATGGATTATCATATTGAGGATAAATCAGTTGTCTTGCAAACGAAAAAATTATCTTTGTATGAATTGAAAAAAAATCGGCCAATTATTATTTGGACTGCTATAGATTATGATGTTGCTAATTATGTTTATACTTGGGTAGATGAAGAATCGATGAATTTTAGCTATACTTATCCAATGAATAGTCATGTTGTAGTGATTACGGGTTATGATGACGATTATTATTACATTAATGATCCTTTAAAAACAGAAAAAAATATAAAAGTTGAAAAAACTATTTTGGAAAAAAGTTTTGATTCTTTAGGACGACAATCTATTTATTTTGAATAGATTGTTTTTTTGTATATAAAAATTAAAAAAGTTAAAAATATAAATAAGTGAGTGGTTTGCTATGAATTTTGAAAATGAAAAAATATTTGCTAAAGGTATTGGCTTTTATAAAGTTTTTATTTTTTTTGTGTTAGGAAGTATACTTGGAAGTTTTTATGAAGAAATTTTATTTTTTATTCAAACCAAAGAATGGACTTGTCGGCATGATTTAATTTATGGTCCTTTTAGTACTTTATATGGATTTGGTACCAGTCTATTTTTGATTTTATTAGGTCCAAAAAATGAAAAACGAGGAATTATTAAAACTTTTTTTCTTGCTTCCTTTATTGGAGGTATAACTGAATACCTTGTGGGTCTTTTCAGTGAATTTTTTTTTAAAATTCGGTTTTGGGATTACAGTCACGATTTTTTAAATATTGGAGGAAAAACCACTCTTCCTTACGCTCTTATCTGGGGCCTTTTTGCTACCTTATTTCTCAAATTTCTTTATCCTAAGGTATCGAATTTGATTGAAAAGATTCCTATGGCTATTGGAAAAGCCATTTGTTTAGTTGTATTTGTTTTGATGATTTTAAATCTTTTTATTTCTTATACTGCTTTTTTTAGAATGCTTGAACGCAATAAAGGGCAAGAGCCAAAGACATTTCTGGGACAAGTTTATGATAAAGTTTATAGTGATGACTTTATGTATCAAAAGTTTCCAATATTAAAGGGAAAGATAAGCCAAAATTGATGGTTTATTTTTTTTATTTAAATAACTCTTAAAAAAGGAAATGCCCAATTTATGGGGTATATATAACTTTAGGAGAGTGATTTATTTGTTTAATTTTAAAAGAAGCGTTCTATTTTTATGCTTATTCTTTTTTTTAGGTCTTGGTCAGGCGAACGCTACGACACTAACAGATCAGTTTAAAGAGACATTTATAGGAAGCTATAGTTTTGTAGATACAAAAGGAAAGTGGGGGAATTTTGAATATTTTCAAAGAAAAAGTGATGGTCAAATTGCTTATTGTATTGAACCAGGTATTCCAAAATCAAATGAGATTTATATTGGTCAATCGGATTTAGAAATGCATGAACTTTCCGAATTTGTGCATTTAACGGAAGAACAGCTTTATAAAATATCTTTAATTGCCTATTTTGGTTATGGCTATCAAGGAAATGCTGGTTATGAATGGATTGTTGCAACTCAATCATTAATTTGGAAAGAAACAGGAAGAGATTTTAAATTTACTAGTCGTATTGATGCCAACGAGCCAACAAAATATATTATTGATACGCCAATAGAAATTCAAGAGAAGATGGCAAGGATTGAAAGAAATGTTAACCAATATTTAAGAAAACCTGATATAGATAATCAACATTTAAAAATTGCATACAATAATTCTTATTTTTATCAAAATGATTTTCTTGAAGGTTATGAAATAAAAAAATCTATTAATGCTACAACAATTAATTTTCGAAAAAATGAAATTGTTATTACACCACATTCTTTTGAAGGAGGAAATATTCTTCTTCAAAAAGAACTAAAGGATTGGTCTAGTTCCTTTGTTGTCTATGCAAGTGATGTTGGGCAAAATATGCTTGTTCCAGGAAATCTTCCAGCTTTGGAAGTACAATTTGATTTTGAAGTGGTAAGAAATGTTTTTCGGCTAAAAAAATATGATGCTCTAAATAAGAGTTGCAAAGCTCAAACGAATAGTTCTTTAGTAGGGAGTGTTTATGGTCTTTATTCTTTAAGTGGAAATTATATTGTTGATCTAATAATCGATGAAGATTGTAGTGCTTCTCTTTATGATCTACCTAATGGGAAGTACTATATTCAAGAGACAAAGGCTGGCGTTAATTATGCTCTTGATCCTAATAAATACTATTTTGAATTTAAAGAAAATCAGACTGAACAAGAGGCGATTTCTTATGAAAATTTATTAATGGGACAAATTCGTATAAAAAAATGGGATTCTAAAAATAAGTCATGTTTAGCACAAGGAAATGCTTCATTAAATGGAGCAATTTATGGTATTTACAAAAAAGATGGAACTTTAGTAGAGGAATTACTTATAGATAATTGTGAAGCTTTGTCCAAAAAAAATCTAATTGTTGGGGAGTATTATTTAAAAGAAATTAAGGCCCCTAAAGGGTATTTGTTAGATAATAAAAAGTATTTTTTTGAAATTAATTCTTCTAATGCTTCAGAAATCTTAAATATTGAGGTTTTAGAACAGGTTTATGAAACCAATCTTACGATAAATAAATTTTATTTTAAATATGGCATACCTTTAAATGAAGAAGGAGCTAAATTTGAAATTTATTTTAAAAATAAATTGTTTGATACTCTTATAACAGATAAAAATGGAGAGGCTTTTATTACCTTGCCATATGGAAAATATATTATTAAGCAAATTAAAGCTATAGAAGGAACCCATCTATTAGAAGATATTTTATTTGTTGTAGATGAAAACTCAAAAGAAAATGAGAATTTAACTCTTTATAATTCATCTTATAAAGGAAGTGTTCAATTGTTAAAGGTTGATGCGGCGACTGAGTTACCTTTAGCTCATGCTAAATTTCAGCTTTGTAAAGAAACAGGAGAGTGTTTTAAAGTAATAGAAACCAATGAGGAAGGCATAATAAGAATTAATGATTTGGATTATGGCTCTTATTATTTTCAAGAGATTAAAGCTCCTAGAGGCTATGCTCTAAAAGAAGATAAAATCTATTTTAATATTTCTTTAGATGGTGAACTTGTTTTACTGAACGTAAGTAATGAACAAGAAGTAATGGTTCCAAATACAAGTAAGAATGATAAATATCATTATCGTATTCTATTTCTTATCGTGTTAGGAGTGATGTTTTATAAAAAGAAAGTTTAAAATCCTTTTTTTTCTTTTTGTTTTATTCGGGGTGTTGTCTTTTTCTAAGATTGAAGATAATCGGAAAATTAATACTTTAACTTTTCAAGGAAAAAAAGATAGAATCGTTAAAGAAGAATTTTTAATGCTTTTAGAAATAGAAAAATTAAATTTAAAAAAAGGTATATATGATTTTAATTCTCCTTTAAATGATGTATCAAAGAATGTTCAATTGATTAATGGTTCAACTTTTCCTGATACTCTTTATAGTAATGTTATTTTAGCCAGTCATAGTGGAAACAGTAAAATTTCTTATTTTAAAAATTTAGAACGATTAGAAATGGGAGATTCAGCTATTCTTTATTATAAAAATTATAAATATAAGTATAAATTAGTGCGTATTTACCAAGAGTTAAAGGATGGATCAATTGTCATTCGCCGAGAAAAAAAACAAGATCACTTAATTTTGATTACCTGTGATAAAAGAAATACAAATTTACAAAATGTATATGTTTTTTTAAGATATAGTAACCTTTTAGATTAAACTCAAGTTATGGTTTTTAAAATATAGTTTACTTTTAGAATTTCTTTTGTTATAATTTTTCTAGAATATGGGAGTGATTAGTATGAAGGCATTATCACCTGAAGTTAGTGCTTTACTAGATAAGCTGTATAATTTAAGAGGCGAGGATAGTGTTATTCTTGTAGATATGTACAAACAAAAGCATAAAGCTGAAGAGACAAAAGAAAGAACGACCGAAGAAAAGAAAGAGTTACAAGAAAAGATTGCGGATTTAGAACAGTTAAATGAAGCCTTAAACGATCAAGGAGATAAGCTTGTTTCAGTGTTGTCAGGTATTGATAGAAGTGAATACGCTATTGTTTTAGATCGATTAAAAATTGATTTTAATCCTCATGCACTTGTAGAAAAAATTAATAAATCTTTGCCTCGTACTATTGACTCTGTAACTTTAGAAACGAAAAAAGCTGCAGAAAAATTGTTAAAAGTTGAAGATGAAATGAATACCGCTATTACAACTATTGATGAGCTTGCTATTAGAAGAGATGCAGCGTTAGCCAATCAAGCTAAGTTAAATGAATATTTTGAACTTGCTTTAACAGGAAGTATTAATATTACAAGAGATTCAATTACTACATTGCTTGCTCAATTTGGTTTTTCAGAGGCTGATCAAAGAGAAGCCGCTAAACTTTTAATGTTTCCAGAAGATGCTTTATTAATTTATGAAGCGCGCTTAAGGGAAAAAGAAAAAAGCGGAAAATCTATTATTGATGTTATAGCTGAAGCAAAAGGGGCTGAACCTGTTAACGAAGCAGCACTTCGTATGATTGATGATGAAATTCCTCTTGAATTTGACATTGAAGATGAAGAGGAAGTGGAAGAAGAAACAATAGAATATGAGGAAGAAATAGATACATCTAAAGAGGCTATTTTAGAAATTTTACAACAAAATGGTTTAGATTATTTAGATTTTTCAGGAAAAGATTTGGATTATTTAATTGCTAATTTTGAGCCTGAACTTATGGAAAAAAATATTGCCTATGTTAATAAGATTGGTGTTCATCCTGACTTATTTTTAAATCATGCTGGACTAATGATTGATTCAGAACTTGAGGATAAATTTAAAATATTATTAGATGTAGGTAAAGAAGCTATAGATATTTATTTGAATCCAGTGTTATTAGAAAAATATTCAAAAGAAGATTTAATAGATGCTATTAACGATATAAAAAATAATGGTATGGAACCAAAAAATGTACCATTAATGGCCTATTAAAGGGGTGAAATTATGAATATAAAAACGATTTTAAAAAAGCTTGAAAGTGTTAATATGGTCTCAGACACTGAAGAAGGATTGCAATTATTTTCAGATTGTTTTAATAAATTTGGTATTAGTTTGTTGTTGCTAAATGATGAAAAAAAATTTAATGAAATTGTAGAAATATTATCTGAAGCAATGATTCCTTTGCAAAAAAGTAATGGTATTTATGCATTAAGATTATTTGCTGTTCCGATTAAAGATATTAAGAAAACTATTAAGGAATTTTCTACTTTAGGTGAATTGGAATTTTTAAGGAATTATCCTGAAATGATCGCTGAAGAAAGAAATATTAATTTTGTTTTAGAGCAATTAAAAAAATATCAAAAAAAGGGTGTACGATATAAGACAGCGGATGGTTATGATTTAAATCTTTTGTTTTATAACTCTTTGAAAGAAAATAATGCTACAGCTTCTTCTAAAAATGATGTTAATGCTTGTTTAAGAAAATATTTAAAAGATGGTGATCTATTAGATCGTTTAATGAATAAGGATGGCTTTGAAGAAGAAGATATGAATGTTGCTCTAGAACTTCAAAAGGTAGAAAATTTAATTGGAGAAGAATATCTTTTACCTGTAGAAGATGGCTGGAAAGTTGTTATCAATGATAAAGAGGTTAATTCTTTTAGTGAAGTTAAACAAACTATTAGTACTATTGTTGACTTGAATTTACCTGTTAGTTATCATGATGCTTTATTGCTCGTTTTATTTTATAAGTCTCCTTTATCTGTTTCTGAAATTGAAGAGATTATTGAAACTATTTTAACAAAGGAGGAAAAATAATGAGTTATTTATTAAATTATGATTTTACTAATGAAGAAATTGAAGAGTTTTGTGCTAATGTTCCTCCAATGTTGTTAGAGCAATTGTTTAACTCTTATCGATTGGTTTCTAAAAATTTAGATGCATTAAAAGAAATGGGAATTAAAAATCATAAAGAGTTTTTCTTGAAATTTTATGATATGTTTTTAATGGATAACAGTAATTTTTTAAATATTTTTAGTAAATATGACCCAAAAGATTTAATTGATAAAATTAATGATAATATTGATATAGTAGAATTTTTATAAGTATTTAGAAGTTGAAAAGCTTCTTTTTTTTGCTTTTAAATGTTATAATAAAGAATAGGTAAGGGTGGTTCGAAACATGGATTTAAATAGTTTAAATAAAGAACAAAAAAAGGCAATTGAGCATAAAGAAGGACCTTGTTTGGTTATTGCAGGAGCAGGCAGTGGTAAGACAAAAGTTTTGACGAAACGTATTGCTTATTTAATTAATGAAGGGATTCCTTCTTATAAAATTTTAGCTATTACTTTTACTAATAAGGCTGCTAAAGAAATGAAAGAACGTCTTTTAAATTTAAGTCCAGACAATCAGTGTTTTGTTGGAACTTTTCATTCTTTAGGTTTAAGAATTTTGAGAGAAAACTATTCCTATTTAGGACTAGAAACTAATTTTACTATTTTAGATAGTGATGATGTTTTAAGCGTTATAAAAAAGATTATGAAAGATTTAAGTATTTCTAAAGAGGAATGTGCGCCTTCTTATATTCGAAACCGAATTAGCTTTATTAAAAATGAAATGATGACTCCAGTGGATATTGAAGCCTATTTTAATAGTGAACCAGAAAAAATGGCTTATGAAGTTTATAAAGAATACGTAAAAGTTCTTAAAAAAAATAATTCTGTAGATTTTGATGATTTAATTTCTTTACCAGTGGAATTGTTTTTGGAAAATCCTGAAATTTTGGATCGTTATCAAGAAAAATTTCCTTATATTTTAATTGACGAGTATCAAGATACGAATGAAGTTCAATATAAGTTTTCTAAATTATTAAGTGAAAAATATAAAAATTTATTTGTAGTTGGAGATGCAAATCAAGCTATTTATGCTTTTAGAGGAGCGAATTATAAAAATATTTTAAATTTTGAAAAAGATTATCCTCATACGGAAGTGATTACTTTAGAACAAAATTATAGAAGTACAAAGATGATTTTAGATGCTGCTAATTCTGTAATCAAAAATAATAAAGAAAGAAAAGATATGGAACTTTACAGTAATCTAGGATTAGGATCTAAAATAAAATATTTAAAAAGTAATGATGAAAAGCATGAAGTTACTTTGTGTATTGATGAAATAAGAAAATTAATGGATGAGGGGATTTCTCCGAAAGAAATGGCAATCTTTTATCGAACAAATGGACAAGCTCGTATTGTTGAAGAGATGTTTATCAAAAATAATATGCCTTATCGTGTAATAGGTAGTTATTATTTTTATCAAAGGAAAGAGATAAAAGATTTAATTAGTTATTTAAGACTTATTGCTAATACAAATGATGAAATTAGCTTAAGAAGAGTCATTAATGTTCCTAAAAGAAAAATTGGTCCTACAAGTGTCGAAAAAATTGAAATGGAAGCAAATACTCTTGGTCTTTCGATGTTCGATGCTATTAATAAAGGAAGAGAATTGGATTTTAAAAATTTAATTTTAGAATTAATAAAAGATAGTGAATCTTTATCTTTAACTGAACTTATTGATGATGTTTTAGAAAAGTCAGGAATGTTAAAAGAATTAGAAGAAGAAAAAAGTTTAGAATCTGAGCTTCGAATTGATAACTTAACTGAATTTAAAAGTATTACCGCTTCTTTTGAAGAAAGAACAGGAAGTGTCAATTTAAATGATTTTTTAGAAGAGATTAGTTTAATAGCAGACATGTCTGAACATAGGGAAAGTGATGATGCAGTAACCCTTATGACTATTCATAGCGCTAAGGGATTAGAATTTAAAGTTGTTTTCTTAATTGGTATGGAAGAAGGTATTTTTCCTCATGCGAATTCTTTAATGGAAGCAGAAGGTCTTGAAGAAGAAAGAAGACTTATGTACGTTGGTATTACAAGAGCGAAAGAAATCTTATATATCACTAATGCTAAAAGAAGGATGCTTTATGGTAAAGAAAGTTTAAATTTACCAAGTCGTTTTATTGAAGAAATCGATAGCGACTTACTTGAGGTTGAAAATAAGGTTAAAATGGTTTCTTCTACAATGAATTTTAATAAAAGTAAAATGTATTCTTCCGAGGAGGTGGATTATAAAAGTGGAGATGTGGTTCTTCATGAGAATTATGGACGAGGTGTCGTAGTTGGTGTAGATAAACTGTTGATTACTGTTGCTTTTAATAATAGTGTAGGAATAAAGAAATTAATGAAAAATCATAAAAGTATTAAAAAATTATGAGAAAGGAAACTGTTTTATGAAAAAAACATTGGTTGTTATGGCAGCAGGTATGGGGTCTCGTTTTGGAGGGTTAAAACAAGTGACACCAGTAGATGAAGAGGGAAACTTTATCATTGATTACTCTATTTATGATGCTATAAAAAATGGTTTTACTAAGGTTATTTTTATTATTAAAGAGGAGTATTTAGATTTATTTAAAAATAGCATAGAAAAGCGTATAGAGGATAAAATAAAAGTGGATTATGCTTTTCAAAGGATTGAAGATGTTCCTATTTCTATGGATATAAAATCACGTGAAAAGCCATGGGGTACTGTACAAGCCTTATTAAGTGCAAAACCTTATGTTTCAGAATCCTTTGTTGTTATTAATGCAGATGATTTTTATGGAGATAAAGCATTTAGAAAAGCAAGTGAATTTTTAGATAATGTAACTCAGCCCTTTACTTATGCTTGTCTTTCCTATGAATTTGGTGCTACTAAAAGTCATTATGGTAGTGTAAAAAGAGGCGTGTTAGAACTTAAAGAAAATCATGTGCATTCAATTATTGAAAGTAAAATTGATTATGAAAATGAACAATTTGTTGCTCGTCCATTAAATGAGAAACTTGAATTTTTCATTCAAGAGGAAACACCTGTTTCAATGAATTTGTTTGCCTTTCAAACGGATATTTTTCCTTTACTTGAAGATTACTGGTCTTCATTTTTTAAACAAAAGCAGGAGATTTTATTAAATACTGAAGCTTTGCTTCCAGAGTGTTTGATGAAAAATATTAAGAAGGGAAAAATTAAAATTTTAAATTTACCAAGTGAGAGTATCTGGTTAGGTATGACTTATCAAAGCGATTTAGAAATAGTTAAAGATAAGCTACGTGAATTGAAAAAACAGAATAAATATCCTATAGATTTGTGGGGGTGATTTTAATAAGAATGTTAACTTTAAACAATCTGATGTACAATTAAACCCTTTTTTGTTATCTATAGAAAATGCAATTCATTTTTAAAAAGGTCTGTAGAGGAGAAAATTATTGATTAAACTTTAGATGGAAAAAGATTAATAAAACAATTAATGAAAATGAAAGGAACAAGTATGAAAAAAGAAAGTGTAAAAGAAAGAATAGAGTTTTTAAGAACTTTGCTAAATGATGCAAATTATAACTATCATGTTCTTGCACAATCTATATTAACGGACCAAGAATTTGACAAATATTTAAGAGAATTAGAAGTCTTAGAACTTGAAAATCCTGAGTATGACAGTCCAAATTCTCCTACTAAAAAAGTTGGCGGAGAAGTCATAGATCGTTTTAAAAAAGTGAAACATAAAATGCCTATGCTTTCTTTACCAGATGTTTTTAGTTTGGAAGAGATAGAAGATTTTAATAAGAGAATTTTAAAAGAGAACGTAGACCCTATTTATGTTTGTGAGTATAAGATTGATGGACTTAGTGTTTCCTTACATTATGAAAAGGGACAGCTCGTTTATGCGGCGACACGAGGAGATGGTGTGGTTGGAGAAGATATTACGCATAATGTAAAAACGATTAAAAGCGTTCCTCTTGTTTTAAAGAAACCCATTGATATTGAAGTTCGTGGGGAAATTTATATGGAAAAAAAGGTTTTAGAGGAAATTAATAAAAAAAGAAAAAATGAGAAACTTCCTTTATTACAAAATGTACGAAATGCTGCAGCTGGTTCGATTCGACAATTGGATAGTAAAATTGCAGCGGAACGAAAACTTAATACATGGATTTATCATTTACCTAATCCTGAAGATTATGGACTTAAGACCCATGAAGAGGCTTTAAATTTTATGAGTGATTTAGGTCTTAAAGTTAATACACAGGCCAATCGTTTGGTTCATGGAATCCATGAAATAGAAGCTTATATTGAGGATATTACTCATAAAAGAAATGAACTTCCTTATGAAATTGATGGGGTTGTTATAAAAGTGAATGCATTGAATTCACAAAATGAGCTCGGTTTTACCTCTAAGTATCCTAAATGGGCAGTGGCGTATAAATTTCCAGCCGAGGAAGTTTTGACTAAATTATTAGATATAGAGTTTACTGTTGGAAGAACGGGAAGGATAACCCCTAATGCGGTTTTAGAACCTGTAATTGTAATGGGTTCAACTGTTAAAAGAGCTACTTTGCATAATGAAGATTATGTTAGAATGAAAGATTTAAAAATAGGAGATATTGTTTCTATTCGAAAAGCAGGAGATGTTATTCCTGAAGTGGTTGAAGCTAAGAAAAATCGAAGAGTTGGGGATGAACAGGTCTTTGCCATGATTTATACTTGTCCTATTTGTGAAAGCGTTTTAGAAAAAAAGAAAGATCAAGTCGATCACTATTGTATGAATGTGAGCTGTCCAGCAAGGAAAATAGAGGGCTTAATTCATTTTTGTAGTCGTAAAGCTATGAATATAGATGGGCTTGGAATAGAAATCATGGAAGATTTATTTAATCTAGGCTTTGTTAAAACTATTATAGATGTTTATCATTTAAATCAACATAAAAAAGATTTGATTGAATTAGAAGGTTATGGAACAAAGAGTGTTGATAATTTGCTTTTAGCTATTGAGGATAGTAAACATAATAGTTTAGAACGCTTGCTTTTTGGATTAGGCATTAGTGGTATTGGTGATAAAACCGCCCTTATGCTTGTTAAAAAATTTCAAACTATTGATAACTTACTTAATGCTTCTTTTGAGGATTATAAAAATATAAAAGATATTGGTCCAACACTGGCGACAAATTTATATGATTATTTTCAAAATGTGGAAAATATAGAATTAATAGAAAGTTTGAAAGAATTAGGTCTTAATATGAAATATTTAGGAGAGTCTTCTAAAGAAAATGAACTTATTACAGGTCGAAAATTTGTTTTAACAGGAACTCTATCATTTATTGATCGAGATCGATTAAGTGAGATTATTGATTCTTATGGGGGCTTTACTAGTTCTTCTGTTAGTAAAAAGACAGATGTTGTTATTGTTGGAGAGAGTCCTGGTTCTAAATACGACAAAGCAAAAGAATTAAATCTAGAAATTTGGAATGAAGATTATATAAAAGAAATCTTAGGAAAACTTAAAGAAATTTAAGTTTTTTTAGTTAAAATTGATAAAAATAAATGATATATATTTGAATTGCAAATAAGTTAAGAACTTTATTTGGTTATAGAGATAAAAGCCTTAAGAAAGGAAAAGAAGAAGATAAAACGAAGGGGTGAGAATTGAGCAGTTGATAATGTTTAATTATGAAGCAGATAATGAATATTTTAATATTTTATTGGATGCATAGTA
>CAJTUR010000011.1:0-18792 GCA_910579535.1 uncultured Bacilli bacterium | reverse complement strand
CTTGAATACAAGTGATATTTCTAAAGCAACAGGCACTGCAATTACCAAAAAATTAATTAATAATATAAAAATAGAAGAAATAAAAAATTATTCTAGTTATGTAACTTTTAAAAAAGTTGATGGACAATTAGTTAGTGATTTAAAAAGATACATTAGATATGATAAAAAGAAAATAGACATAGTATCATTAAAAGTTTCAGATAATTATAGAGAGTTTGAAAAATATAATAATATTTATTCTGATAGATATTTTGGATTAAATTATGACGAAGATAATAATATCTACGATTATGAATTAACAACTACATCTTCAAAACTAGAAAATAAGTTTGATAATATTAATTCATCATTTTCAAAAGCATAGAGGGTATATAATTATTTGACAAATTCAGGAGAAATTTCATTAAATAATTATAGATTGGTGGTTATATACTATAACAGAGAACGATCAATTTTTGTAAAAACTGTGGAGAAACAGTAAATTCTCAATCAGCAGATATGGGTGGGTAAGCTCCTATTAGTATGTCTAATACTAATTATTTAAATCAACAACCTATGAATAAACCTAATGGTAATGAAAAGTATATTGCTATTAGTTTTTGCAATTTTAGTAGGAATAATTGGAATAGTAGTAGTTATAGGTATGGTAATGAATAAAGATGATAATAATAATGGTCAAGGTTTATATTTTGGTGGTTTAGCTGTAGAAAGTTCGATAGATCAAATTGCAGGTAATGACAATAATATTGGTGGTAACGTTGTAGGTGCAATAGATGTTGCTTAATTCTATTCAATGAATAGATCTGCACAAAAATATGAGTCATCATGAAATTGTTGCTAAAATAGTAGAAGAAGCCCCTAACATTATAGGAGCAGAAGTTTGGGAAGTTTTAAAAGCTCATTCTATAACAAATGGAAAACATTTAGTTAAGATTAATTGTGATTATAGTATTGTAAAAACTGGTAAAATAAAGTATAATAAAAATAGAAGTATTGAAAAACAATATAATCAATTTGATGATTTGATTAATGTAATAAATACTCATAGAGGATAGGTGGTCTTATGGAAAATTTTGATTTTATTTATGATAGTATGACTAAAAATTATAGTGATTTAGAACAGATTATGGGTGCAGTTTATCAGAAAATTCAATCTGATCCTACTGATGAAAATAATATAGAATTGCTTCAAGGATTAGGAGGAATTGCAAAAAATATGATTGAATCACAAAAAGAATTTACAACGAATTATGGTGATCCTTCTATAAAAGAAACAATAGTCGCAAATTTGGATGATAAACAACAAGCATTAATGAAAGCACTCGGAGAAACAACAGGAAAAACAAAATAAAATAATAGGGTTATGAACTCTATTATTTTTTGTATTTAATTATATCGTTTACATCACAATCTAGAACATTCTTGCTACTATGTCTAAATCTATTCTTACTATTTTTTTATTGTAATATCTATTAACTAAATCGTAATTGGTAGCAATCATATTACTTAATTTATTATGACTAATTTTTTTTGTAAACTAAAATCACATGGATAAAAGAAAAAGAAAATAATAAAGTAAATGCACGTTTTTAAATGATGAAACGTGTATTTTTTTATAAAATACATTAATTATATAATAAAAAAAGTGATAATCTACTAATGAATGAAGAGAAATAAAGTTTTTAATTTTACGCAAAAAAGTGACGAAAATATTATTTTTTAAAAATTATAGAACTAAATTCTCGTCATTAATAAAAGAAATTATAGATGATTTTATATGTTTCATTTGTCATTTATAATTTGTTTAGAACATTAATAATAACTATTTTGTTCTAATTCATTTATTTTAGATTCTAATTCTAAAATAATCATTAATATTGTCTATTTCGGAGATTGCTGATTTGAAATAGAATAAAATTTCTTTAAGCTCAAAAGTCATAAAGAAATTATACTCTATATACTTTAATAACTCTTTAGAGTATATTTTTATATCTTGCAAATTAATAGTATTCTCATCAATCATTTTTAGTTCCTCTTTTCAATAAAGAAGAAGACAAATTCACTTCATCTGGATGAGTTAGTTTAATACTAAATTTGTTTATTGTGTCTTCATTTAATAAGGTTTGAACTGCCTCATAAGGAGTTTTATTATTTAAAATAATTCTACTTGTAGAATTAATATGAGAAGCAAGAAAATTGCAATCCTTCTTGAGTTAAATGTTTGAATGAATTGGATTTAAGAAGCAGAGGGATTACAATAGAATACATGAGATAATACTTCTCTAGTTTGATAGTCAGTTTCTATGCTGATAGGATTAAAAACTCGCTTTCATTATCAGTAAGTATCACTTCAAATAATCTTTTAAATTCATATTTTCTATCTTTAACTCCTTCTACAGTATCCATTTCAACAATAGAAGCAGAAGGATTTAAAGTTATATAATCCAAAAAATCTTTATGAGTTCTTCCAATTTTAATAATAAATTCTATTCTTGTTCTTCTTTTTTCATCATTTTTTCTAGGTTTATATTTTACTTTACGAGTCAAATCAATATTTCTAAAAGAAAATAAATCATAAGAGTAAAATGTTGGCTTAGAAAAATATAACAAATTAGGATGATTGATAAAAATGTGATTAATATTTTGCTTTTTCTCTTTAATTAAAGGTGTAATGATAGTATTGATTTCATAAGTTTCTTCTTGTGATATTCTTACTCCAATTCTAGCTGCTGATCTAAAAGATTCATATTCACGATTAGTATCTTTAGCTCTGTAATAGTATTTAGACAATCTACAATGAGATTTTTACTGCATCCATTACAACCATGATTTTTCACAGGTTTCAGAATGAATACAATTTGCAAAGTAAGAGTTATATTGTACTTATTCTTTTTTAAAACGATGATTAAGTATTTCTTTGGAGATCGTAGTTCTATGTTTCCCGATTTTTTCTCCATTTGAGTTAAATTAAAATTATCTTTAAAGTATCTTCAATACTTTCTCTTTCTTCAAGCGTTAAATGCTTTTGTTTCATTATAATAGACCTTCTTTTCATGACAAATGAAACAGGTTTTATTATGATGATTAGAATGATATTTACAAAACTAATTTCTCTAAATTCTTAAAAACGAGAATTTAATGTTTTATTTAACATATTTTTAATTTTAAAAATTAACTGATGGTAAAAAACTAGTCAAAAAGTATATAATGTAGTATAATGATTATACCTTAAGGAAGAGGTGGAGATTTGAAGAAATTAAAAGATTTATGGAATCAAAATCGTGTTCTGGTTGTTTTATTTTCAATTATTATTATTTGTGCGATTGTTGTTATAGGTGTAGTGATTACCGCTTTTTTGGGTTCTTCTAAATCAGTTTATGGAGATCGACTAGAGGGAATTGAGGAAGTTCAACTAAATGATACCATTATGAGTCAATTTAAAGATGCTTATAATGAAGATGAGTTAGTTAGTGAAGTTTCCATTAAATCAAAAGGTAAAATTATCTATATTACGATGTTTTTTAAAGAAAATGTTAGTTTAGTAGAAGCACAAAGTAAAGCCTTCTCTTCTTTAGAGCATTTTGAAGAAAATTATTTAAAGTTTTATGATTTCCATTTTACATTAAAACAAAATGCCACTGATACTAATGAAGGGTTCTTAGTTATGGGAGCTAAAAATGCGAGTGGTAATGGTCTTGTTTGGAATAATAATACTGAGGTTACTTCTGAATAAGAGGTGAGGATTTTTATGAAAAAGAAGAAAAAAATTATTTTAGGACTTATTTGTATTTTAATCTTTATATTTAGTTTTGGTTTTTCTTATTTTTATTTTACCAATCCTAATCGTTTGACATCACAAGAAAAGAGATTTATTGCTGATAATAGTAGTAATGTTTTGAATCTTCATGTATTAAATAATGTTTCCGTTTTTGGAGAAACTGGAGCGGGCGTTTTTTATGATTTCATTAATGATTTTGGTAAAAAATATGGACTTAAAATTAATAATGTAGCCTTTAATTTAGGTGAGCAGGTAGATGATTTATCGTTAACAAGCGGAAACTTAATTGGAGAAAATGAATTTGTTTTTTACCAAAGTCACTATGTTTTAATTGGTCAAAAAAATGAATTTCTTGCTTCTTCAAAAAGATTAAAGGATAAAAATATTGGTATTTTAAATGATAATTTAGATTATGTTCAAAGCTATTTAAGCGAGGATATTTCATTTAAAACTTATCCTACACGAGAGGATTTATTAAAAGAATTTGAAGCACAAACCACGATTCAATATATGGTTGTTCCATTACATATTTATTTAGAATCCATTTTAAGTCATGATTATTATGTTGTTCATCATTTTGAAGATATTCCCTATTATTTTAAGATTAGTATGGGAACGAATACTTTACTTGGACAAGTTATGAAAAAATATTATGTTCAATGGGAAGAATCTTTTTTAGAAGATTATTATTTGGAACATTTATTTAACTTGTGTGTAAAATCACTTAATCTATCTTTAACTGATATTGATACTATGAGAAGTGTTCGTTATCATTATGGCTTTGTAGAAAATAAACCTTATGAAATTTTATCAGGTGGGAAATATGGAGGCATTATTGCACAAAATTTAAAAGAATTTATGAAATTTAGTGATGTAGATATTGAATTTCTAAAATATAAAACCTTAGCTAAATTTAATAGTGCTTTAAATCAAAAGAAATTTGATATGTTCTTTGGTTATTATGGTGATAATACGAATTTTAATTCTATTCATTCAGGAATAGGAATCTCGTATAGCGTTATCGCTCATAAAAAGAATTCACTTGTAGTTCAATCTTTAAAATCTCTTAATAATAAAACGATTTATGTTTTAGAAAATTCTATTTTATACGATTATTTAAAAGAAAATACAAAAGCTATTGTAAAAACTTATAAAAATGCCAAAGAATTAAAAAAGATTGTTAAAAATAAAGAAATTATTGTTCTTGATACAAATAATTATTTAGCTACATTAAGTTCTTTTCCGAATTATAGTGAACGTTTTAATGATGTTGCTGATACTGATTATGTTTTTAAACTATCCAATAATGAAACTTTTAATAAGTTATTTTTAAAATTTAGTAATCTTAAAAGTCCAATGGATTCGATTTATAAAGGAGCTTATAATTATGATTTAACTTTGAGAGCTGGAACGATTACTGGAACGATTGCTAGATATTTTATGTATATATTAATTATTTTAGTTGTTAGTTTCTTATATATTTATAAAGTTACTAAAAGAGTAAAAATATCTAAAAAAATAAAAAAGGAGGATAAATTAAAATATATTGACCAATTAACTTCTTTAAAAAATAGAAATTATTTAAATGAAAATTTAGAGGGTTGGAGTCAAAATACTATTTATCCACAAGCGGTAGTTGTAATCGATTTAAATAGTTTACAATACATTAATGATACAATGGGTTATGAACAAGGAGATGAACAAATTAAAGGTGCTGCTAATATTTTAGTTAAAACTCAGCTTGATAACAGTGATATTATAAGAACGGATGGAAATGAATTTGTGATCTATTTAGTGGGTTATCAAATGAAACAAATAACAAGTTATATCCATAAATTAAATAAGGAATTTAAAAAATTACCTTATGAATACGGAGCGGCAATAGGCTATAGCATGATAGAGGATAAAATAAAATCAGTGGAAGATGCCATTAATGAAGCAGTAGAAGAGGTTAAAAAACAAAAAGAAAAAAGAGATAAAAAAGGGGAAACTCATGAAAAGTAGACTTATAAATTTTATAGAAAAGGTTTTAGTTGTTATTAAAAGACCCGATATGGAAATTCTTCCTGGACAACTTGCCTTCTTTTTTGTTTTGTCGGTGGTTCCAATTGTTACTGTGATTTCTTATGGGGCTTCTTTTTTACATTTACCTGTTAATTTTATAAGTAATTTTGTTGGAAAAGCGTTTGGTTCTGATGTCGCACTTTTAATAGAGCCCATGGTTTCAATTTCTAATATAGATTTTCGTTTTTTTCTAACCTTAATTGTTGGTTATTACATTGCTAGTAATGGAGCGGCTTCTATAATCGTTACTTCTAATGCGATTTATGATATTCCTAATTCAGGATTTTTAAAGAGAAGAATTAAAGCGATTATTATGACTTTCTTTATTGTTTTGTTATTTATGTTTATTTTAATCGTTCTTGTTTTTGGAAAAAATATTATTGAAATGATTACTTTTGTAAATATGAATGAAACTATAACAAAAACGATTACTTTTTCTTTTCGATTATTAAAAGGGCCTATTGCTTGGTTTATTATGTTTTGTTTTATAAAAATTATTTATACTATGGCTCCAGATCGAAAACTGAGTAGTATGTATGTGAACTATGGTGCTTTATTTACAACGATTATGTGGGTAATTGTGACAGCTGTGTATTCTTATTATATTAACAATTTTGCTAACTATGCTGTTTTTTATGGGGGACTTGCAAATTTAGTTATGTTAATGTTATGGGTTTATTTCTTAGCTTATGTTTTTGTAATTGGAATGGCTTTAAATAAAAAGGAAGAAATTACTAAATTGGAAAAAACAGGAGTAATAAAACTTGATAAAGAATAGATACTATTCTTATGTACACAAGTATTATTTTGTACATGATTTTCTTTTTGATATTAGATTAATATAATTGGTATTAACAATATTGAAAAATAATACTTAGAAGATTGTCTTTATAGGACAATCTTTTTGCTTGACAAGGTTGATGAGTTTTTTTAAAATAGGTTTAGTTAAGAAAACTGTTTTTAAAAAAGGGGACGATTTGATGCTTGTCTATGGACGAAATGTTTTAAAAGATCTTGATTTGAAAAAAATAAGAAAAGTGTATGTGTTAGAAACAATAAAAGATCAGGCTATTTTTAATTTTTTAAATACGCATAAAATTCATTATTTATTATGTAAAAAACATCAGTTTGATAAAATGGTTCAAGGTAATCATCAGGGGATTATTATAGAGATAGATGATTATTGTTATTCTTCTTTGAATGAAGTTCAGAATGAAAATTTTTTAGTCGTTTTGGATCATTTAGAAGATCCTCATAACTTTGGTGCGATTGTAAGAACTTGTGAAGCCGCTGGTGTTAAAACAATTATTATTCCTAAAGATAGAAGTGTACGTGTGAATGACGTAGTTATGAAAACCAGTTGTGGAGCAATTGACCGTGTTAAAATTGTATTGGTTTCAAATATTAGTGAAGCTTTAAAAAAGTTACAAAAAGAAAATTATTTTGTTTATTCGGCTTTTATGAATGGAAATGATTATAGGACACTTGATTATTCTGGAAAGAAAGTATTAGTAATTGGCAATGAAGGAAAAGGGGTTAGTCGACTTGTAGAGGATTTAACGGATTTTCGTATTGGCATTCCTATGACAGGACAAATTAATAGTTTAAATGCTAGCGTAGCTGCTGGGATATTAATTTTTGCAATGAGGTGAGTTATGAACTACGATGACTATTCAGATAGTGAACTTTATTCTTTAGTTTGTGAAAGTAATGAAGATGCTAAAGATCTTTTATTTCAAAAGTATAAATATATTATTGATGTTGTGATAAAAAATTATTCTTTTACAGCGTTAAAGTATGGTTTTGAGTATAAAGATTTATATCAAGAAGCTTTGGTTGGCTTTTCAGATGCGTTGCAATCTTATCAAGAAGATAAAAATGCGAGTCTTCCTACTTTTATTACACTTTGTGTGGATCGAAGATTACAAAATATTTTAAGAAATGCCAGTCGTTTTAAAAATATGGCTTTTAAAGATAGTTTGTCTTTAGATCATGTTTATGAAGAAACAGATCTTCCTTTAAGAGATTTAATTAGTGATCATAGTAGCAATGATCCCCTTCTTAATATTACTAAAGATGAAGATTATTTAGAGTTAACTAAAATTATTGAAAAGTCGCTTTCTAAAGGAGAATATGAAGTTTATAAATTAATGGTTTGTGGTTTTAATTATAGTGATATTGCTAAATTATTAGATAAATCTAATAAGCAAATTGATAATACAATTCAAAGAGTTAAAGGGAAGATTAAAGAAATTTTGAAAAAAAGAAAAACTGATTGATTTTTCTTTTTTTTTATGATAGATTATATGTAGTTAAGCACGAGAGTGTTTTTTATTTTGATAAAATAAGGAGTTTTTATGGCAAAGGAAAAAAAGAAGAAAGTTCAAAAAGAAGGAACATGGAAAGGATTAAAACAAGAACTGAAAAAAGTGACATGGCCTAATAAAAAAGATGTTCTTAAGTATTCAGTAGCGACACTTGTTTTCTGTTTTGTTGTGATGTTTTTTTTCCAAATATTAGATTTAGGTTTGTCGGTGGTTAAAGGGGTGTTTAATTAATGGAAAAGTTGTGGTATGTGGTTACAACTTATGTTGGTCATGAAGCAAATGTAAAAGAAAAATTGGAAGCACGTACAGAATCAATGGAAATGCAAGAAAATATTTTTCGAGTAATTATTCCAGAAACTGTAGAAATAGATGATAAGGGAAAAGAAAAGAAAAAGAAAATGTTTCCAGGGTATGTGTTTGTTGAAATGGTAATGAGTGATGAAGCTTGGTATGCTGTTCGAAATACTCCAGGGGTTACAGGATTTATTGGTTCTTCTGGTAAAGGGGCTAAACCTACACCTTTATTACCACAAGAAATTGATCGTATTTTAACTAATATGGGTATGTCTCGCGTTGAATTAGATGGTGAATTAGAAGTTGGAGATAAAGTTAATATTGTTGATGGACCATTTAAAGGTATGAGTGGAGCCGTTGATACAATTGATAAAGAAAATAATCGTTTGAATGTATTAATTGATTTATTTGGTCAAGAAACTCCAGTGGAAGTAGAATTATTTCAAGTTAATAAATTATAAAAAAGAGTTGTCAACTCTTTTTTTTTGTGCTATTATCTTAAGTGCAATTGTATATATTTATATGTATTGTATGTTAAGTGGAAGGGAATGCGGATTTGCCCTAGAGACCACTTACACGAAAAAAATTATAAAATGGAGGTGTTTTTCGTGGCTAAAGAAGTCGTAAAGAAAATTAAATTACAAATTGAAGCTGGTAAAGCAACACCTGCTCCACCCGTTGGAACATGTTTAGGTCCTGCAGGAATTAATATTCAAGATTTTTGCTCTAAATTTAATGAAGCAACTCGAGATAAAATGGGAGATATTTTGCCTGTTGAAATTTCTGTTTATGAAGATCGAAGCTTTGATTTTGTTATAAAAACAGCCCCAGCTGGATTCTTACTTAAAAAGGCTGCTCATATTACTAAAGGAAGCAAAAAAGGTGCGAATGAAATTGTTGCAACTATTTCCAAAGATGATTTGAGAAAAATTGCTGAGACAAAATTGCCTGATTTGAATGCTTATGATGTTGATGCTGCTATGAATATAATTGAAGGTACTGCTAGAAATATGGGTATAGCTATTAAAGGTGTAAATGATGCTGAATTAGCTGAACAAGCTAAAGAGGCTCAAGTTCATGAAGCTGAAATGGCTAAAAAAGATAAAGAGTTGGCTGCTCTTGAGGAAGAAGCAAAAGAACTTGCAAGTGGTAATGTAGAAGTTCCTTCTTCACAAGATGAAAATAAAACTGAAGAATAAGTATAAAAAAGTAATAAAAAATCCGCTAATAAACCACAGTTAGGAGGAAAATATGAAGAAGTTTGGAAAAAAATATGTGGAAGCTTCAAAGAATATTGAAAAGAATAAAGAATATACTTTAGAAGAAGCAATTAAATTAGTAAAAGAAACTTCAATTACTAAGTTTGATAGTACAGTTGATGTAGCCATCAATTTAAATGTAGATCCTAAAAAGGCTGATCAACAACTTAGAGGTTCTTTTGTCCTTCCCAATGGAACAGGTAAAACCAAAAGAATTTTAGTTATTGCAAAAGGAGCACAAGCTACCTCAGCTAAAGAAGCTGGAGCGGACTACGTCGGAGATAAAGATATGATTGAAAAAATTCAAAAAGAGAATTGGTTTGATTATGATGTTATCATTGCTACTCCAGATATGATGCCAGAACTTGGTAAAATTGGTAAGATTTTAGGACCTAAAGGTTTAATGCCCAATCCTAAAACTAATACTGTTACTACAAATGTTGTAGGTGCTATTGAAGATGTTAAAAAAGGTATGGTTAGTTACAAAACGGATACATTTGGAAATATTCATAGTGTAGTTGGTAAAGTTTCATTTGATGAAGCGAAATTACAAGAAAATCTAATTTATCTAGTTAATACTATTTCTAAATTAAAACCTTCAAGTGTTAAAGGGAAATTTATTAATTCTATTACTATTGCATCTACTATGGGGCCAGGAATTAAATTAGATAAAAATTCTTTTGACATTTAAGTTAATGTTTTATATAATACAGATTAGAAAAGCGAACCGTAGACAGTAGGGGAAGTCATTCTTAATTATCCTACCGAGGGAAAACTATAGTCTTATTTTAATAAGCTCTTTTTCCCAAAAGAGCTTTTCTAATATGAAAAGGAGGATTATATGGCAAGCGAGAAAGTTCTTAGTGAAAAGAAAGAAATTGTTAAAGAGATACTTGAAAATATTAAAAATAGTGAATCTGTTATTTTATTTCAGTATCAAGGTTTAACGGTTGCTGATTTAAGTGATTTAAGAAATAAATTAAGAGATGTTGAATCTGAAGTTAAAGTTTATAAAAATACTTTGCTAAAAAGAGCTTTAGATGATTTAAATCTTAATTTAGAGGACTTTTTAAATGGTCCAAATGCGATTCTTTTTGGTAAAAGTCTATTAGAACCTATTAAAGTTATAGCTGATTTTGCTAAAGAGAATGAAAAACTAGATATTCGCGTAGGTATTATAAGTGGCGATGTTGCTGATATTAATACGATTCGTGAATACGCAAGCATTCCATCAAGAGAAGGATTACTTACTATGTTTGCTGGTGGAATGATTCAGTATGTAAGAGATTTTGCAATCGGTTTAAATTTATATGCTGAACAAAAAGAAAATTAATTAGAAGGAGAGAAATAAAAATGGCAAAAATTGAAAATAAAGATATTATTGAAGCTTTAAAAGAAAAAACAATTCTTGAGATTAAAGAATTAGTTGATATGATGAAAGAAGAATTTGGTGTTGATCCAAGTGCTGTAGCTGTTGCGGCTCCAACTGGAGGAGCTGTGGAAGATGCTGGATCTTCTACTAAAACAGTTGTTCTTAAAAGTGCTGGAGGAAATAAAATTGCTGTTATTAAGTTGTTAAAAGAAATTACTGGTTTAGGTCTTGTTGAAGCGAAAGCCTTAGCTGATAATGGTGGAAACATTAAAGAAAATGTTGCTAGTGATGAAGCAAATCAAATTAAAGCTCAATTAGAAGAAGCAGGCGCTGAAATCGAACTTGCTTAATAAAAAAGAAACGGTTAGTTGTTAAATCGTTTCTTTTTCTTTGTTTTTTTCAAAATTATTTTCAATGTATTTTTTTAGTATGTAGATAATTTGACTATTAATACTTCTTTCTTCATTCGTGGCAAGTTGTATTAATTTGTTATAGGTTTCTTCGTCGATTCTTAAAGTAGTTGTAATCATAATATAACCTCTTTCACTATAATAATACTATTCTAATATTATAATTATCTAGTGGCAAAATAGTATTATAAGGTGCAGAATTAAGCGTTTTTGGCTTCATTTTATTTTTTGTTGATTTTTAGGGAACTTTTGTTTTTTTCTTGAAGAAATGGAAATACTTTTATATAATTAACATAAGGTGATCTCTTATGAAGAATAAACTTATTTTTGGGGTTAAGTTAATGATTTTAATTTTTTTATTTTGTTGGATGGTTATGGTTTTTACAGATTATTTTCGAATAAGGCGAGATTTAGATCCGCTTTTTTGTCTGTCAGAAAAAACAAATGATTATTTGGATGGCTCTAATTATATTTGTACGGGACTAGGGTATAAAATGATTCGTTATAATCGAATTTGTCTGACTGCTACAGAGTTTGGCCCCTTTTTAATCAAAGAACGGAAATGTGAATAATCTTTGCTTAATTTAAATATATACTTTATAATATAAAAACATGAAGGACGCGTGATATGATGCATAATAATTCGGGATTTGGTTTAAAAGAACTAATTATGTATGGTGCTATTTTATTTATTGCTCTTTTATTTGTTGTTTATAATACGGAAACGTTAACTAAAGAATTTAAGGAAATAAATCGGAAAGAAGTCACTTATCCTATGATAGAAAATTCTTTAAAAGAGGCAACGTTAAAATATTTTAATAAATATTATAAAGAAGAAATTGGTGGTGGAACTATTACTGTTACTGCTTCTAATTTAATTAAGTATCATTTGTTGGATGATAATGAGATGTTTACAGATCAAAAAGATTATTGTGAAGGGTATAGTTTAATTTATAGAAATCGAAATAATGAAATAGAAGTTCACCCTTTTATTCATTGCGATTCTTATGAAACAAAAGGGTATCAAAGTTGGAGATTAGGAGAGTAGTTATGAAAAAAATGAAATATATGAGTATTATTTGGGGGATGTTGATTGTCGGCATTTTTATTGTATTGACATTATTTGGCTTTCTTTATAAAAATAAAACTAAAGAATATAGAATGTTAGAAGATAAGTTAGTGGAAGCTGAGAAGAAATATGCGGATCAAAAATTTTTATATCCTAATGAAGGGGAATCTATAAAAACAAGCTTAAAAGAGTTAATGGCTGAAGGTTTGATTGATGAGTTTAAAGTCAATGATGTCTTATGTGATGGGTATGTGATTTTAAGTCATAAAGATTTGGTTTTTGATTATAAAGGATATGTTCATTGTGGAGATTATAAAACCAAAGGCTATGAGGATTAACAAAGTTTGGAGCGTATTTTTTACTTAAGAAAATCGTAAATTAGCTACTTCAGTCTTTTATTTTTAATTTAATATCCTTAGTATATTATGAAAATTAAATGGAAACTTTAATCTAATTTGATTTTAGATTTAATTTTACTTTCTTTGTAGCCAATCTAAAGAATTTAATGAGTGTGTATATAAAGTATTATCTTTTTTAATATATTCTTTATTAAGCGCTATAACAAAAAAAAGCTGTTAGCTTAATTCATAAATCTATAAAAGAACTCTTTATGTAAAGAGATTTTTAGTACTTTCTAAGAAGCAATAATTATTTTTTTATAGGTATATTGTGAATTTTTTTCTTGACTAGCATATATTAATAGTGTTATATTAATTTTGAATTTTAAATTGGTTCTACTTAGGTAGGACTGTATTTAATATATTTTTTGACACACCAGGATGTGTGTTAATGAAAGGAGGACAATATGTCTACAATTAATCAACTTGTAAATAACAAAAGAAAAAAGAAAACTAGAAAAAGTAAGAGTCCCGTTTTAAATGTTGGATTAAATACACTTGAAAGAAAGCAAACAAATCAAAATAGTCCACAAAGAAGAGGTGTTTGTACTCGTGTTGGTACAAAAACTCCAAAGAAACCAAACTCAGCTTTAAGAAAATATGCAAGAGTTCGTCTTTCTAATGGAAAAGAGATTGATGCTTATATACCAGGAGAAGGACATAATTTACAAGAACATAGTGTTGTTTTAGTACGTGGTGGTCGTGTTAAAGACCTTATCGGTGTAAGATATCATATTGTACGTGGAACACTTGATACACAAGGCGTTCAAAATAGACAACAAGGTCGTAGTAAATATGGAACAAAGAAACCAAAAAAATAATAGATAAAGGAGGAAAATAAAAATGCGTAAGAGAAGAGCAATTAAAAGAGATGTTTTACCAGATCCTGTGTATAATTCAAAAGTGGTTACTAAATTAGTAAATCAAATTATGCAAGATGGAAAAAAAGGTACAGCTCAAAAAATTCTTTATGAAGCATTTGATATTATAAAAGAAAAAACTGGTGAAGAGCCAATGGATGTTTATAATAAGGCTTTAGAGAATATTAAACCAGCATTAGAGGTTAAATCTCGTCGTGTTGGAGGAAGTAATTACCAAGTTCCAGTTGAAGTTAGTGATGATAAAAGTCAAACTTTAGCGCTTCGTTGGTTAGTGAATTATGCGAAGTTAAGAAATGGTAAAGGAATGGCTATTAATTTAGCGAATGAAATTATGGATGCCGCTAATGGAACAGGTGGCGCTGTTAAAAAACGTGAGGATACTCATAAAATGGCAGAAGCAAATAAAGCATTTGCTCATTATAGATGGTAGGAGGACTATATGGCAAGAGATGTTTCTATTGATAAATTAAGAAATATTGGGATTATGGCTCATATTGATGCTGGTAAAACCACTACTACAGAAAGAATACTATTCTTAACAGGTATTACTCATAAAATTGGAGAAACTCATGATGGAGCTTCTCAAATGGATTGGATGGAACAAGAGCAAGAAAGAGGAATAACGATTACTTCCGCTGCGACGACTTGTCATTGGGGAGGATACCGATTAAATATTATTGATACACCTGGACACGTCGATTTTACAATTGAAGTTCAAAGAAGTTTAAGAGTACTTGATGGTGCTGTTGCTCTAATTGATGCTCAAGCTGGTGTTGAACCACAAACCGAAACGGTTTGGAGACAAGCTAATGAATATAAGGTTCCAAGAATGATTTGTGCTAATAAAATGGAGAAAATGGGTGCGGATTTCTATTTCAGTTTAGGAACAATAAAGGACCGTTTAGGTGCTAATGCAGCTCCGATTATTCTTCCTATTGGTGCTGAACAAGACTATATTGGTTATGTTGATTTAGTTAGTATGAAAGCTTATAAATATGTTGGTGATGAGAAGCAAGAGCTTGAAGAAATGGAAATTCCAAAAGATATGGAAGCTAAATCACAAGAATATCGATCTAAATTAATTGAGGCTGTAGCTGATTTTGATGAAGAGTTAATGATGAAATATTTGGATGGAGCGGATTTAACTGTTGAAGAGTTAAAGGCGGCTATTCGTAAAGCTACGTTATCCGTTGGTTTCTTCCCAGTATTGTGTGCTGATGCTTTAGGAAATAAAGGTACTCATACTTTACTTGATGCGGTTATAGATTATTTACCTTCTCCAACAGATATTGAAGCGATTGATTGTACAGATAAAAATGGAAATGATGTTAAACGTCATCCAAGTGATTCTGAACCCTTTACTGCTTTAGCGTTTAAGATTATGACTGACCCATTTGTTGGACGTCTTTCATTCTTCCGTGTGTATTCAGGAGTATTAAAAAGTGGTTCATATGTTCTAAATTCAACTAAAGGTGAAAAAGAAAGAATTGGCCGAATTTTACAAATGCATGCCAATCAAAGAAAAGAAATTACAGAAGTTTATGCTGGGGAAATTGCTGCAGCTGTAGGACTTAAGAATACAACAACTGCTGATACATTGTGTGATGAGAAAAATTCATGTATTATGAAAGGAATGGAATTCCCAGAACCTGTTATTGATATTGCAATTGAACCAAAAAGTAAAAATGATCAAGATAAAATGGCTATTGCCATTGCTAAATTAGTAGAAGAAGACCCTACACTTCGTGTTAAAACGGATGTTGAAACTGGTCAAACCGTTTTGTCAGGAATGGGTGAGTTACATTTAGATATTATTGTTGATCGTATGAAGCGTGAATTTAATGTTGAATGTAATAAAGGGCGACCACAAGTTGCTTATCGTGAAACGATTACAACATCAGGTGAATGTGAAGGTAAATATATTAAACAATCTGGAGGTCGTGGACAATATGGACATGTTTGGGTTAAATTTGAACCTAATCCAGAAAAAGGATACGAGTTTGTTGACGCAATTGTTGGTGGAGTGGTTCCTCGTGAATATATTCCAGTAACGGATAAAGGGCTTCAAGAAGCAATGGCTGGAGGAATTCTAGCTGGTTATCCACTTGTTGATGTTAAAGCTACTCTTTATGATGGAAGTTATCATGATGTCGATTCAAGTGAAATGGCATTCAAGATTGCGGCTTCTATGGCTTTAAAAGAAGCAAAAAATAAATGTAAACCTGTTCTTTTAGAACCAATCATGAAAGTGGTTGTTGATGTTCCAGAAGAATATATGGGAAATGTTATGGGTGATTTAACCAGTCGCCGTGGAAGACCTATGGGTCAAGAGTCTATTGGTAATACTTTAAGAATTATTGCAATGGTACCATTATCTGAAATGTTTGGTTATGCAACGGATTTAAGAAGTAATACACAAGGACGTGGAAACTTCCAAATGGAAAAAGATCACTATGAAGAAGTTCCAAAATCTATCGCTGAAGAGATTATAAAGAAAAACAGCGCTAATTAAAAATAATACTTGAAAATACTTCAAGCATTAGATAAAATAGAATAGTAAATTGAAAGGAGAAAAAACGATGGCAAGAGAAAAATACGATCGTTCAAAAGAACATGTTAATATTGGAACAATTGGTCATGTTGACCATGGAAAAACAACATTAACTGCTGCTATTACAAAATTTTTTGGTAAATTTGTTGAATACGCTGATATCGACAAAGCACCTGAAGAAAGAGAAAGAGGTATTACCATTAATACTTCTCACGTTGAGTATGAAACTGAAAAACGTCATTATGCTCACGTAGACTGTCCAGGCCATGCCGATTATGTTAAAAACATGATTACTGGTGCTGCTCAAATGGATGGAGCTATCTTAGTAGTATCTGCTGCAGATGGACCTATGCCACAAACTAGAGAACATATTTTATTATCTAGACAAGTTGGTGTACCTAAAATCGTTGTTTACATGAATAAATGTGATCAAGTTGATGATCCTGAGTTATTAGACTTAGTAGAAATGGAAATTAGAGAATTATTAGGAGAATATAACTTTGATAGTGAATGTCCTATTATTCGTGGTAGTGCTCTAAAAGCTTTAGAGGGTGATGAGACAGCTGGACAATCTATTCGTGATTTAATGGCTGCTGTTGATGACTATATTGATTCACCAGTTAGAGATACTGATAAACCATTCCTAATGAGTATTGAAGATGTTTTCACTATTTCAGGACGTGGAACGGTTGTTACAGGACGTGTTGAACGTGGACAATTAAATCTTAATGATGAAGTTGAAATTGTTGGTCTTAGAGATACTAAGAAAACTGTTTGTACAGGAATTGAAATGTTTAGAAAACAATTAGACTTTGCTCAAGCTGGAGATAATGCCGGAGTATTACTTCGTGGTATTGCTCGTGATGAAGTTGAACGTGGACAAGTACTTTCTAAACCAGGAAGTGTTACGCCACATCATAAATTCAAAGCTAGTGTTTATGTTCTAAGTAAAGAAGAAGGCGGACGTCATACTCCATTCTTCTCAAATTATAGACCACAATTCTATTTCCGTACAACCGATGTTACTGGTGTTATTGATCTTCCTGAAGGAGTTGAAATGGTAATGCCTGGTGATAATGTTGATATGACTGTAGAATTAATTGCTCCTGTTGCACTTGAAAATGGTACTAAATTCTCTATTCGTGAGGGTGGTCGTACTGTTGGTGCTGGAGTTGTTTCAGAAATTATTGAATAGTATGAAACTTAAAAATAGTTAGTGTTTGCTAACTATTTTTCTTTTGCTAAAAATATGATATGATATAAAAATGGTGATTAAGATGCCAAAAGAAAGAATATTATGGGAAATGAGTTGTAGTATTTTATTTCTCTTACTGGTTATAATGGTTTATTCTTTTTATTCTTATGAAAAGGGTTCATTGGCTTTTCAAGTTTTTAAAATGAAACAGGAACAAAAAAAAGATGAAGAAATTAATCAATTATTAAATCAAGCGGCCATTAAAAAGGAAGAAGAAAATTTAGAAAAAGAAAAAGAATTTACTTCTTGTGTAAATGAGAGAAATGATAAAGAAGAGATTTTAGAAATAAATAATGAAGTGGATTCTTATATCCGAGAACAAAAATATAATGTTTCCGTTTATTTTGAAGATTTTACGACGGGATTTAACTATCAATATCAATCTAATACGGTTTATTATGGATGTAGTTTAATTAAATTAGTAGATGTGTTGTATTTAATTAATCAAGCTATAAATGGGATTATTGATATTGATGAAGAAAAAATTCAATTTACAAAAAATTATTATTATAAGGATGATAGTGGCAAGCGAACTTTTAAATTAGGGGAATGGGTCTCTTTAAGGGAACTGATGACTAATGCTATTTATATTAGTGATAATTCTGCTCATAAAATGCTTTTAGATTATATTGGTTTTGATAATTTGAAAAACTATGGAAAAAGTTTAGGGGCAAAAGTGATTTTAACAGGTGGTGATGATTTTGGTAATCAGACTGCTACCGATATGAATCTTTACTTGAAGGAGGCGTATCGGATTATTACAGAAAATAAAGAATATGGTCCTTTTTTGAAAAGTATTATGAGTGGTACTTTCTATAATGATTTTAATACAGAAGAGGTTAAAATTTATCATAAATATGGTTTAACTGGAATGTATTATCATGATGTGGGTTTATATTTGGAAGAAAAGCCTTATAGTATTGTAATTATGACATTACATGGTCAAAGAAATCATAAAGAAGTTATTCAAAATATTCATTTAAAAATAAGAGATTTACAGAAAAAATATTTCGAAGAAAGAACGACGTATTGTTATCAAAAAGTATATGAAAATAAAGAAGACTAAACTGATATGAACTCCGTTTCTTGGACATAAGAAACGAGGTTTTTATATGAGTAAATTAAGTTATGAAG